>JABGSX010000012.1 GCA_018647505.1 bacterium
CATTTTAGAAGTTCGAAATTGCTTCGGCTTTTTAGATTTTGATTCTAAACAACAAGAATTTTTCTTTACGCGATACGGTTTTAACCATTTATAGAACGTCTTTCTGCTTATGCCAAAATATCTGCAGGTTAAAGCAGCATTTTTTCCGTGGCTATAGTAATAATCAAACCATCTTAATCTGTGTTCTGCTTCCTTTGATATTGATGGAACTAATGGATACAGATTACAAGGTAATGCTTTTTGTACCGAGTATCCTCCATTTATGAATCTAAATATAGCGCGTTTTTTTGCCATTGGTTTCTCCTTGATTTTTGGACTTTTTTGCGCCAAAAGGTAGTGGTGGGGATATCCCCACCACTACCTTTTTCTTTGCGTTTGTCCATTATCTCAAGTGTTACCTATGTGTTCAAACCTACTCGAAAATCTCTTTTTTTGCTATACTGTAATCCGGTTATTGGGGTGTCGTCTAATGGCAGGACAGCGGTTTCTGGTTCCGTAGGTGAGGGTTCGATTCCTTCCACCCCAGCCAAAAAATTTTGCTAGAAATTTTTTCCTTAACCCTTAACCTTACCCCTAACCTTAAAGTTTACCTACTAAAATAGTTCTAAGGCAAAATTTTTTGGCTAAAGGTTAAGTTTAATATTAAGGTTAAGGAATATTGATTATTATCCCTAACGTTATTTCAGTTATAGGTTATGATGCCCCTTTTTATGAGGGAGACCGAGAGTTTTCTCCCCGAGAGTTAAACGGATAGCAAATTAAAAGATTTTAACGTTGCATTAAATGTTTCACTTGGACGCATTGCATGAGCAACTTTTGTTTCATCCGGTTTGTAGTAACCATCCATATCAACAGGGGTTCCTTGTGCCTCAGTTAATTCTTGTATAATCTTTACTTCTTTAGATTTAAGTTCATTGGCTAAGGTTGTGAACTGAGCTTTTAAATCAGTGTCTTTATTTTGTGAAGCAAGCTCCTGTGCCCAATACAGGGCAAGGTAGAAATGACTGCCTCTATTATCCAACTCACCGCAATTTCTGGAAGGAGATCTGTTCTCATCAAGAAATTTACTGGTTGCAGCATCAAGAGTTTCTGCCAAAATTTTTGCTTTTGAATTATTGTTTACATTAGCTAAATGCTCAAAAGAAGCAGCTAAAGCTAAAAATTCACCCAAAGAATCCCATCTTAAATGACCTTCTTTTTGAAATTGTTGAACATGCTTAGGCGCAGACCCGCCAGCACCAGTTTCAAACAATCCACCGCCATTCATAAGTGGTACAATGGAAAGCATCTTTGCACTAGTTCCAACTTCCAGGATAGGGAATAAATCTGTGTTGTAGTCACGTAAAACATTACCAGTAACAGATATAGTATCTTGTCCTTTTCTAATTCTTTCCATAGAGAATTTAGTTGCTTGTACTGGTGACATAATACGTATATCCAAACCATTTGTGTCATGATCTTTTAAGTATGTGTTCACTTTTTCAATCAGTTGCGCATCATGTGCTCTGTTTTTGTCTAACCAAAAAATAGCTGGTGTTTTAGAAAGACGCGCTCTTGTTACAGCCAGTTTAACCCAATCCTGTATAGGGGCATCCTTAACTTGGCACATCCTCCAAATATCACCGGTTTCCACTTTATGTTCCAGAAGAGTTTTTCCATTATTATCAATAACTTTAATCACACCATTACCAGGTGCTTGGAAAGTCTTGTCATGTGAACCATACTCTTCCGCTTTTTGTGCCATTAAGCCTACATTCGGCACTGTTCCCATGGTGGTAGGGTCTAAGGCTCCTTTTTCTTTGCAATCTTCAATACAAGCTTGGTAAACACCCGCATAACAGCTGTCAGGAATAACGGCCTTTGCATCTTGAGCATTACCATTTTTATTCCACATTTTACCGCCTTCACGGATCATAGCCGGCATGGATGCATCAATAATAACATCACTTGGAACGTGCAAATTAGTTATTCCTTTATCAGAATTAACCATTGCCAACTCAGGCTGTTTTGCAAAACATGCTTGGATATCTGCTTCTATTTCATTCTTCTTTGTTTCAGGAAGAGCCTGGATTTTTGTAAGAAGTTCATTTAGACCGTTGTTAGGATTAACAGAAAGTTCCTTTATAGTAGCTTCATGTTTATCAAATACATCTTTAAAAAATACTTTTACAGCATTCCCAAATATGATGGGGTCAGAAATTTTCATCATTGTTGCTTTTAGATGCAAAGAAAACAAAACTCCTTGTTTTTTGGCATCTTCTAGCTGATTAGTAAGGAATTGTTGAAGTTTTTTCTGGCTCATATATGTAGAATCAATAATTTCTTTATTCTGGAGTGCTAAGTTTTCTTTTAAAACAGTAGTTGTGCCATCTTGAGCTGTAAATTCTATTTTTGCAGTTGTTGCTTCGTTTAGGGTTGTAGATTTTTCATTATTACAAAAATCACCTTCAGTCATATGTGCCACATGTGTTTTAGAATCGGCCGTCCATTTCCCCATCTTATGTGGATTTTTTTTGGCATAATTTTTCACAGCACCAGGTGCTCTTCGGTCAGAATTCCCTTCTCTCAATACTGGGTTTACAGCACTTCCCAGAACCTTTGCATATCTTGCCTTAATTTCTTTTTCAGTATTATTTTGAGGATCATCTGGGAAACTTGGAACATTATAACCTTTTTCTTGAAGTTCCTTTATGACAGCTTTTAACTGTGGGATTGACGCACTAATATTAGGTAGCTTAATTATGTTTGCTTCGGGTTTTTTAGCAAGTTGTCCTAACTCAGTAAGTGCATCTCCTACTTTTTGTTCTTCTTTTAAGTTTTCTGGAAAATTAGCAAGAACACGACCAGACAAAGAAATATCCTTTGTTTCTATCTCAATCCCCGAATTTTTAGTAAAAGTTTGAATTATAGGTAACCATGAATATGTAGCAAGCGCAGGCGCCTCATCTGTTCTAGTATAAATGATTTTTGATGTCTTTTCAGTCATTTTTTCCCCCTTATTTTTTAGTCTCAACCAATGAATATAATAGCATAAATTTTTTTGATAGAATATATTTCAAATCCTGTTAACCCGCCATTCTTCTATATCCTCAAGCATCTCTTTAAACTGGGAGTCTTTAGAATTACAGCAAAATGTTCGGCATACTTGGGGTCTTTTTGAGTGAATACTACATTTATTATTTTTTAAATAAATGCAACTGGTATCCA
>JABGSX010000013.1 GCA_018647505.1 bacterium
GTTGATTGCTCATCATTTGAAGCCGGCCAACAGAAAATATTGGATTCATTGGACAATGCATTAGAATGGCATGAAAGCCTGGAGCCTAATATCCGCCCAATTATAGCATTTGTGTTGCAAGATATAGAGTCGACATACCAATTTTCTACAAATGGATATCAAAAAGAATCAGGCGGAAAGTTGGAGCAAGTACAAAAACTTCTTGGTGAAAATGAATATGGCCAACCATTTGATCGAGTCCACCTTATTGATCAGTTCAAAAAATATGTAGAACCAATTGCAAATCGAATTGATGATAACTGTACCTATAAAGGCAAGGGTGAATTTGCAGACGAATATCTTTTAACGGACGAAGAGCAAAAAGAATATAACATTGAGGGAAATTCGCTTTTGATGCGAATGAACCATTTTACTAATCAGAGCAAGCTGGAAGATCTTCGCAAGGTCAACTATGAAAAGCTTGCAAATTACTTACTCGAAAATAGAAAAGTTTCTTATAAATCAGCCAAAGAGCATGAAGCCCTTTTTATCGAGCAAAGCAATAACTACAAAAAGACTTACGACAACCAAACGGCTGGCCGATATCACAAGCGAATTGTTGCAATTGAAAAAACAATGGTAGCGCCAAATAACTTTCAAATACAAAGATTGGAACTTTCATGGCAGGTGCATTCGATTTTGCGGACCCATAAAATTGCCCCGTATAAGTTTGAGCAAGTCATGGGTAACGACACACAAATTCAGGCCTACTCTGAATCGGTAAATATTTTGAATAAAATTCCTGGGCTTGTGTCTCTTGAAACAGAGAGTATAGATATAAACAATATTGTGAATGCGTTAGCACATCTTTCTGAAGCCTCTCGCAAAAGCACAGAACAAGGAACCGTCGTGCGAAGTTTTGACATAAATGATTTGTGCTATGGTGCAATAGAATGTGTTAAAACAACAGTTAAATATGGAAAGGCAGTTGGTTTAGGAGTTCTTGACGGTTGTTCGGCTACAGGGTCTAAGCTTTTGCATCCAGTGGACACTGCTACAAACATGATAATGAGTACATATTATTTAGGTCAAGGACTGACCAAAATATGTGTTCGTTACTTTGATTGGGATATTTGTAGTGAACTACGGCCAAAAGAAGGGGCTGGACAGCAATTTATTGATGATGTTTCAAATTTGTATGAAATTGTAAAAACAAAACTGTCTCAAATGTCTGGCCCGGCAATTACACGGCGCGGAACAAAGGAGGCAACTGAACTTGTCACTTCTGCAATTATGCTCAATGGTCTTTCAAAAATACTTAACCCGGTAAAAAACGGAGTATTAAAACACAGTGCTTCAATTGGGAAAAAGCTATCTAAATCAATAGGCAATAAATTAGAATATACAGGATTGTCAGAAGACATTATTGCCAATCCCTTTGGTGCAGCTGTAGCACAGTCAGCCCATGATGTTTTTGATATTGTCCAAACGGCACAACATGTTTCTAAAACCAAATCGATTCCATTCCAAATTGCTTTTGCAGATGTTAGTACCAGTTGTTTTTTGGAAAAAGACCGCGAGTTTGAAGATGCTGCAAAGAACGTTCGGACCAATGCTGCGTGGAAAAAAATGCGCGAGTATGAAAAAAGGAAAGGTAACAAGGGGCCGGAACATGACCATGATGATCCTAGAGAAAAGGAACGGGAGGAAAGAAAAAAGTTTATTCCTTCAACACAGGACATAGCTGAGGCAAAAGAGCTGAATAGATACGTGCAAAAACTTTGTGCAGAGAGTCAAAAAAATTTCAACAAATATCAAAAGTTAGGATTAGAGTCTCCATCCAAAAAATTTTTTGACCATATTCTTAGTAAACACCACCCAAAAGGAGCCAAGTTCAAATATAATAAAAGAATAAAAAAAAATCACAGAATCGGTTTTTATGGAGGACATAGATGTAAACAGCTTGTCTTTAGAGGCTTGGAAAAATGGTCGTTTAGTTGAAAAAAATGTTAAAGAATATTCTTTCAGAATGGCTGTTGGTTATACTAACAAAAATAATCCAACAAGTGTTGTAAAAATTGTACTAAACCCAGAAGGGAAAAGCTTCGCTAGCTTTTTCCCAAAATATGAGTGAAGTGGATGCAAAGTGAGAATAGACGTGAGTGTTATAGAAAAGACTAATGACGGTATTGACTACATAGGCAGCATAGAAGGTGGTGAGTTGAAAATAACGTTAAGATCTTTCAAAGAAAATGGTTTGAAAAACCTATGTTTTGTAGGTTGGATAGGAAATACAATTTTTAATTCTAAGCAATCAAAAGAAATATTGAAAGAGATAGAGCATTTATTTGGGGAGGGGCTATTGCCAAAAATAGTTTATAAACTCATAAAGGATGGAGCAGAGCGAGTGGAGTCCAGCCCTGGGGTGCATTATCTTTTGTTTGAGGGAGAGTGAAGCATGGTTTTAACCGTAGCAATAATGAATGAATTTTTTGAGTTAGAGTCTGTGTTGGGAGATATTTCTGAAAGTGATGTGACCAAGATCATCAAATTTGCGAAACAAAAAAATACAAGCTGTCTTGGTTTTATTTCTACAAAGGAAGATACGGTTTTTAACAAAAATCAAGTCATGATTATAAAGAGGGAGATAACCGAAATAAGTGAAGATATAGATAAAGGTGTTTTGAAAATTATAAATGACGGAATAAGTATTGTTAATGATGAAATATACACTTATTTGCTTTTCGAGGTGAAAAACGACGATTACAAAGAAAATATTGATGGGTGGAAAAGTTTTCACAAAAGAGTTGGACTGATGTCATAAAAATATTTTATTGACTGAAAAGAAAGCATGTTGAAGAGAAAAAAGAGCGGTCTAAAAAAGTTTGTATCACTAGAAAATGAAATTGGAGTTTTTACAACGAGAAATAGGCGACGGGCTGAAGGGTTATGAAGAACTAGGAAATGATAAAATTCAGTTGAATTTAAAACATTTTCTGCAACCCGATGCTGATAAAAAAGGATTTCCAACGGGCTTCCACTATAATTACTTGGGTCATTACAAAGACAAATACAAAGTTACAAAGGCTGTGGATTTGAAAAATGGATGTTATATTGCTAAGTGGTTTAATGGTGTTAAGTGGAAGACGTCATCTTTTGTGCCAGATAATATTACGCGATTGGAATATGTAAAATCTGTAAAGGAGGCGTATTATAATTTGATTAATAAAGTAGCGAATGCAGATGCAAGTTTTAATCTCATCGGTGGGGCGAAAAATGGAATAATTTTTGAAATGGAAACAACGGGGAAAGGGGTTGTGAATACGGCTTATCCATGTATAAAAAAAATGAGTATACAATGAAACGATTGACTCTCGTAAAAAGTAAAAGTGGTATATATATGCCAGTTACAACAAAAAAAGCATCTGAAATGTTGGTGAAAATAGAAAATGCGACGCTCGGCCTAATTTATACTTTTTTAGAACGCGATGGAGTTATTTTAGTTCCAAATTTAATTTTAGATTGGGTTGATAGTGATGAAGATTGGATGGGAACAAATGTGTGTTTTTTGAAAAAAGAGGGTGATAAAATTGTTTTGGGTCGGGATAATGACGAAGATGAAGATTTTTTATTTTCCACGAGTAGAAATAACTTTATTACAATGGTTAAAAAATGGTTAGAGGTAATAAAAATGGAACCAAAAAAAATAACTATAAGTCTATACGATGATGGTCGAGTAGAAATCAAACCTATCGATTAAAAGCTAACAAAATAAATAGGCAACAAATTAGAATATACAAGCCTATCCGAAGGTATTATTGCCAATCCTTTTGGAGCAGCTGTAGCACAGTCAGCCCATGATGTTTTTGATGTTGCCCAAACGGCACAACACGTATCTAAAACAAAATCGATTCCATTCCAAATTGCTTTTGCAGATGTTGGTACAGATTGGTTTTTTGAAACAGGCAAATAGCTTAATGGTTTGGTTCTCTTTCTTTAAATGGAAATAAAATAAAATTTGCGCTAAACTAGCTCATTCAAGGTTTTTGATATACAAGCATGAACTGTAAATAGGAATGATCTTTATGAGCTGCAAAAAATTATTATTAATTTGTTCCACACTTTTTTTTTCTTGGTCCGTTAGTCCTTTAACTTTGTTAAAGGGTGATCTTGAAGATTCTACAACAAACTCATTTTCTTTTGGCGTAGGCCCAACGGTGGCCGTTTCAACTGGTGCGTTTACTACTCAGGATTATTTTATTGTCGGATCAAACGCTGCTCTTACGGGTGATGCACAAAAGTATGCGGTGTCGGTTATTGGGCCTGGTGATGAATTTATTCCGGCAGCTCCAGCAACGGTTACTCTTAATGGAGACGCAGATGAATCAAATCCTTTATATGGTGAACAAATTTCCCTTATAAGTAATTTTGGTGACAAAATTTTGACTGTGACACAGGGTGATCCAAAGGCTATCTGCATGATAAACACGAGTGTTAGCTCTATAAGTGATGATGGAACAATATCTGTTATTACTTCAGAACGCTTGCGAGATGCTCAAGGGGAAAGCACAAATATCACCGGTGGTATTATTGCTTTGGATACAGGGATCACGTCAACGGCCGGTACTGGAAATGTAAACTATATTTTTGCGGCAGTTAAAGATAGTGCTGATAACTTTGGCTCTAACAACTCTGGCATTGCTATGTTGTCATTGGGAGGGTCTTCAAGTTTAATTTCTACCATAACACAGCTTGATGCTTATGACGTATCTGGTGGTGATGGAAAAACAAGAGCGGTTCCATTAAGCCCTTCTATTAATGCATTAAAAATTGGTTCTAATTTATCTAGCATCGCGGAGCATGCTGATCTTCATTGGGATTCAAGGTTGGAGCGATTGTATATAGCGTTGGATGTTACTGGTGCTTTGGCGCCAACAAGTGGGGCCATCTCTGTGGTCGTCGGTCGTCCGGATTGTACAAAAAATAAACTATACTTTGATTTGATAGCTCTGCCTGATTGTTTTGATGGTAGTAACAGGGTTGTTGGTAAAACTGGAGTTTGGGCGCAGACTAATATGCGTAAAGTTCGGACAATGCACACAAGCACCATGCTTTCATACCTAGTTTGTGTTCAAAGAAGTGGGGAGGTTGATTCTGTATACGCTCTTCCATTGGTTGACCTTCAGCCAGAGCTTGGCAGAGACGGTGTAGGTGACAAAAAACATGGAACAATTGCTAAAATTGATACAACAACCAACACAGATATTTACGAAAAATGGTATTCAGAGACTACAATGATTGACCGTGCGTTTACAACAACAGCGCAGTCTGTTGGTGATATTCCTGCAACCAGTGATGTTCGTGTAAAAATTGGTGGAGACGGTTCGTTGCCACAAACTGCTACAGGCCATACACATATAACCGATATTGTTATAAATGGTGATAGTGTTTATGTTTCTATTGGCGAAGATGGGGCTGCATTAGCTGCTGGTATTTTTTATTCTCAAGCAATTTTTGATGAGTGTGGAAGGGTTCGAGCATGGACAAATTGGCGCAGAGTGTGTGGTTCGGCTGCAAACACCTTCTCATTTGCAACGGTTAGCGAAGGAAATTTTTTATTTGGTAGTGGTACAAGCGAAAACAGCGTTAATACATTCAAAAGAACAGATTGGGCACAAGAAAACCAAGACGGGCTTCTTGGTGGAACAACAAGTGATGGTTCTATTGGGCTTGTTGCTCAGTTAGAACAGGACCTTTCTTCTGAGTGCGGAGGAATACAGGGGTTGTTTGATTTTTCTCGTTCAACTCCAGGGTTTACAGATGTAGCAGCAAGCAAGATTTCCATGATGGTTGCAACAGGGTACAAGAAAGTTGTTTTGTTGGAAACAGGAAGAAGCGTTGCGAGTGTTTATACCCCTGATACTGGGGATTTTGCGACGACTAAAAAAACGTATGATGAGGCAAAAATTAAATTAACCGATTCTCCTGTAGGAACAACAAAAATTATGTCATTTTCTGGAGGAGTTCTTGATGATCTTGGGCCAATTACGCAAGCTGAGGTTGCAAAGGCAGGAAATAAAGCCTGGCTTTTTGCTGGAGGCGTAGGGGGCTTGGCGGTATTGTGTGCGGCGAATGGAGACGGTTGGGCTGCAGCGACTGGTTATGGTCTTAAGCTAGGTTTTGAAGGAATAAATCTTGTTGGTGGTGTGGATACAGAAGTACAGTTTAGAGAAGTTGGAGATTATTCGTATATTAAAAAAATTGTGAGTGATGGAAACTTTCTTTATGTTTTAACCAATAACAAATTGGATAGAATTGATTTAACATCTGTAGATCTTAGTAATTTTGACTCAACGGCAGATGTTGTAACTCTGGCAAACACAGAAACCTTTTTTGGAAATTCTACATTTGATTGTTTCTCGGATCTGATTATTTCTGGAAACTTTGCTTTATTGGCTACGAGCAACGGCTTGTACCGTGTCGGAAATGGCAATAATATTTCTACAGAGACATCTGAAGATGATGTTAGCTGGGCCTTGGTTGATGTTCCAGATGGATTACCAACAATTTTGCAGCTTTTTGCTGTTTGTCCAACGGGAAGAGCACAGGATTGTACTGGTGCAGATATGTATAGCCAGTTATATGTTCTAAGTGCATACAGTGGTTATGACCAGGCGCGAGTGAATAGATTTTTATTGAGTGATTCTTCTGGTGGAATTGTTGATGATACAATAAAACCGCTTGAGTCTGATTCATTTGTAAATGGTACAAATTCATTTTTCATAAACTATGGATTGTTTAGAGATTCATTTGCAACCGATGGTGCAATGTACTTTGCACAGCGGTCAAAAGACGGCTCGGCAGGTCCACTGGTTCAAGCTTTGGCATCGGGGTATACTTGTGGAAAAATGTATCTTATTAAAAAAGCCTATAATTTGAGTCTTGGTCTTTCGGATGCAAATACGATTGGAAAAATTGTCCGAAATTCTGCATCGGGGGCGTGGATTGTTAATGGAGATTTTGGATTAAAAGTTAACGAATAATTTGTTGGAAGATGTATATGGTAAACAAGAAATTATGGTTTTTATTTTCAACTGTATTGTTCTATGCAAATGGAATATGTGCATTGCCTCAGATAAGCGTGACAGATCCGTTTGATGTCAGGTTTGATAATCCTAAGTATAAAAAAACAAAGTGGAATATTGGCTTGTTTGCGGAAACATCGCTTGGCCTTGATGCTCGTAATGAAGATGCAGAAAAAGTTAATGTTATGCAATTGTGGCAAGAAAAACAAAATTCGCTAGCTATGATAAAGGGTTATACCTCTTCTGCTGATATTGGAACTATGCAGGCACTTTTTGATTCAAATGGTGTTAGCGATGATGGTATAAGGGGGTATTTTACTCCAGAGGGTAAAATGCAATGGAAAGACCTTGTTTTGGCCGGTCGCTATGAGCTTCCATATAATTTTAGCGTTACAGTACATGTTCCGTTTTATTTTTCTAAGTTGGACAATGTTTCTTGGACAGAGCACACCAAAAACTATGCGACGGCAGATGGTATTGTTAAAGACAATCTTACAAACAGTTTTGTTGCCAATGTTAAAAAGTATGGGGATGGCCTTGACTTGGAAGGTTGGAGTCGGGCCGGATTTGGTGATGTTGATGCAATGATAAAATGGGAAAAATATTTTCCTCAAATGAAAGCTTGGCTTAAAGAGGTCGGTATCAATGTTAAGTGTGGGGTTACAATTCCAACAGGGCTAAAAAAAGACGAGGACTCTGTCCTTTCTGTACCATTTGGAAACGATGGATCTTTTGGTCTAGTTTTTGGAGGGGGGCTGGGCTTGCGTTGGCTTGAGCATGTTGTTGGTGGAGTGCAAGCAGAATTTATGCAGCAATTTGGAAATACCAAAGAACGAAGAATAAAAACCAATCGAAATCAAACAGATTTGCTGTTATTAACAAAGGCAAATGTTAGAAAGTCTTATGGCTTCTCGCAACACTTTACTGTTCACCTTGGTGTAGAAAAGTTTGCGGGAGGGCTATCCGCTTCTATACAATATGATCACTATAGACATGATGATGATCATGTTTCGGTAATGGATAATGTTTATTCCGATTCGATAGCAAATACAGCAAAGAGCTTAGAAGAGTGGTCGCTAAATACGTTGCAATGTAATTTGGAATATGACTTTGGTGTTCATAGGGCAGAAGAAGCTACCCTTAAGCCAAAAATTTCTGTGTTTTATAGGTTGCCTATAAAGGCGCGACAGGTAGTAGCAGGTCATTTTGTTGGTGGACAAATTTCTTTTGAATTTTAAAAAAGCCCCGAAAATTTCGGGGCTTTAGCTTTTATTTGTGAGGCTTTAAGATTATTTTTGTTTTCTATATTGGCCCATTGCGTAATGCAAAAATCCCATAGTTGAAATGTTGAATGTCCCTTTGCCTGCCTTGAACAATGTTGGTGTTTCGTGATAGCAAATGTCTCCAGATTTTTTAAATCCTGAAGGGCAGTAGTTCCAAATCCATAAAAATGTTTTTTCTTTTTCAATCTGGTAAAAGGTTCCATTTTTTATCATTAGTCCACTGCTTTTTAATACTTTGTGCCCGTCTTCAAGGGTAATCCACATTCCTGCGTTGCGCTCTGGAATTATTACAGTTGATTTTATTGGCTGGCTTTCGAGTGGCATTTTGGTTTGTGTCTCTGGAGATATTTTGTTTGGAACAAAGTCCATGTAAGAAACTTTTCCGGTCATGCCCTTTGGAATGCTAAAGAAAACTGTATTTTCTGTAAGTCTAAGCGCATCAGGATCTTTTAATTCTGATATTACGCCTTTTAGTATCTTTTGATATTCTGAATCTTCTTTTGCCATAAGTCTTGGCAGAAATGATGAAAAAACAAATAAAACAGAAATGAATAAAACGAAAATTTTCTTACTCATGTTACTCCCCCTCTTCAAAAAATATTACTACTTTCCATTATAGAAAAAGAGGGCGACTAAAAACAAGGCTTAACGCTTAAAAAACCCAGGGGGGTTTTTAGCCTCTCCCTGGGTTAATTTTTTGTTGCTGTGGTGTTACAGTTTATGACGGAATAATTCCATATTGTGCTCTTGCTTGTGCTGTTGCTGAGCCGTCCCAAAGAGCTTTTTTAAGAAGGTCTTTTTTTGTAGTGATATTTGCATCTTGTTCTTCGATTTCTAAAAATTCAACCGATCCAGATTCAACGTCCTCTGCAACTTCTGTGTAAAATTCCATAGGAAGTTCTGATCCAGATATTTCTAATAATTTGCAGACTTGCATTGTCAGGGACCAATAAAGGTCATTAATATCTGCCGGGTCGGTTATGATGTTTGTTTGAACACAGTTTTGTATTCCAGCAGCGATTGATCTTACATTTGGCCAAATATGCTCAGGTTCTTGTGGACTCCATACAAGTTTATTTAAACAATGGTCCAAAAAGCGTATACATGTTTGACGTAGCTTTTCTTCAGAAATTGATCCGTCAGAGTTTTGGTTTAATTTTACAGCTTGTACAATTTCCTTAGCTAGTGATTCTATAAAATCAGATGGTTCATCTTTTAGTAGATTAAATTTGTCTAACAGATATTTATAGATTACATTTTTGATTTTCTTTAAAATGTGTTCTTCCTGTTGTGGTTCTTCTTTTACGAAATATTGTTTTAGAAGTTCGGGCATTTGTTGTAAAAACTCGTTAAAAGCATAAGCGTTAACAAAAGAATGTTCTTTAAGTTTTATTAAAAACATTTTTGTAATAGCTTGTGGATAAATATTTTTTTGTTTTGTTTTTACACCGAATTCCATAAATTGTTTCAGGTGCTCAAGAGAATGTGGAAGAAAGTTTTTGTATTCTTTGTGATTGAATGTGTGGTGAATAAAGCATTTTACACCCTGTGATGTAAATTTAATTGGTGAAAAGAAATGTTCAATTAGGTTTTGTTGATCGTCCAGTGATACAACTACTCCATCATCAATTATGATTCCCGCTTGGGAACTTTGTGAAAAAGATTCTTGATAAACTTGAGCTTTTGCTTTATGAATAGTAACGAGTAAAAAAAGAAGAAGAAAGGAAAGTGCCTTTGTATGATTAAAAAGTTTCATAAAAACCCCTCCTGTATTTTTTTGATTAGAACAGACAATATTTCCAGGCCATGCTAACATAAAAAAATTGAATTGTACAAGACGCAAAGAAGGGGGCTCGAAAAGTAAGGACGATTGATGGCATTATACTATTACAGAGGTTTTACAAGGAACGAAAAAAAGGTAAGCGGTCAGATTGATGCGCAGTCTGAACAGGAAGTTAAAAATTCCTTGGAAAAACAAGAAATTTTTCCTATCCATATTGTTCTTGCAACGAAGGTGCGACAAGGCTTTTCTTTTAAAAGTCTTTTTTCTCGGGCTGTTTCAATTAAAGATAAAATTTTATTTACAAAGCAATTGGCTGTTCTTCTTAAGTCTGGAGTTCCTCTTTTACAGGCCATTGATCTTTTAAGTGAACAATTTGAAGGTAAATTTAAATCAATTTTAGTTGAGGTAAAAGACGGCCTAAAGGAGGGAGCCTCGCTTGCAAATTGCTTGAGTAAATATCCACAAATATTTGATAAAACATATGTACAACTGGTAAATGCTGGAGAGGCTAGCGGAAAGCTGGAAAGTATATTAGATCGTCTGACTGGTTACTTAGAGCGTCGAGAGGAAATAACAAAGAAGGTAAAAAAAGCTTTTTCATACCCATTGTTTCAACTTTGTTTGACGATGGCTGTTGTAACGGTTTTGCTAGCTTTTGTTGTTCCCCGCTTTGAGAAAGTTTTTAAGTCGCAAGGTAAAGACCTTCCTGAGGCAACAAGGCTTTTACTTTATATCTCTTCGCTTTTTACCAAACACTATATTCTTTTATTTTCGATTTTATTGGCTCTAATAGCAGGGTTGTACTATTGGTCAAAAACACCAAAAGGCGGGTATATAATCGATAAAGCAAAGTTGCACATTCCAGTTATTAGTTTTTTTACCAGGATGAGTGCTGTTGTTCAGTTTTGCAGCACCCTAGGAATGTTGCTTGAGGGAGGTGTTAATCTTGCTGAGGCGTTGGATATTGTGTGTAAAATTATCGACAACAAAATTTTGGCCGACACGCTTAATGAGGCTCGGGATAAAATTGTAAAACAAGGAAAGATTTCTCAGTATTTAAAGCAAACAAAAATATTTCCACCAATAGCTGTTTATTTAATAAATACAGGGGAGCAAAGTGGTCATTTGGACCAGATGTTGTTAACTGTTTCAAAGAACTATGAGGTTGAGCTTGCAGAGTTGTCAGATAGTTTGGCTGCAAAAATTGAACCGGCCATGTTACTATTTATGGCTGGGATTGTAGGGTTTATAGTCATGGCTGTTATGATGCCGATTGTTGATGTAACAAATCTTTTATAACAAGGAGTTTTTATGATAAGAAAAAGTGCTTTAAAACCTGGTCTTACTCTTATTGAAATGGTTGTTGTATTAATGATAATTGGTATTTTTGCAGCGATAGCAGTTCCAAGTTACTTCAAATTTGTTTCTATCGTACAAGAACGAAAAGCAACCAGCGATCTTAAAATGCTTTCAACAAGTGTTAAGACATATCATTTAACAATGATGCGTTGGCCTGATAAGTTGGAAAATTTGGTTGAGGCTCCAGCAGATGAAAACTTGCGCAGAAAATGGGGCAAGGGTGGATTTTTAGAGGGAGACGAGTTGCCTATTGATCCGTGGGATCATTCATACGAGTATGAAAAGGTTCATGGAGAGGCTAAGCCATATAAAATTTGGTCGTATGGCTCTGGTGGAGAGGATGCTCCTGAGGAAGATTGGATTTATGCAAAATAAATCCTTAGGATTTGCTCTTATAGAATTAATTATTGTCATTCTCATTTTGGGAATAGTTGGCGGGACGGTTATACCTCGATTGCGGTATAACCGTCCCCAGGACGATAGAAAAAAACTGTATGAAGATGTTAATGAACTGACGCAGTTGGCATGGCAAAATGCTATGCAAACACGCAAAATACACAAAGTTATTATGGATTTTAAAAAAAGGCTTGCTTGGGTTGAGTCGCTAGAGGATAGAGAAAAAGGTGAGCCTAAAGTGGTGCCATCTATCGACAAAGTTTCTTGGCCAGGGGGTCTGGAAGTTGTAGAGTTTTTTATAAATGGAGAAGATGAGCTGCGCCACCATCATGGACATAAAAATGCAGATGATGCATGGTTTTTTATTGTTCCGGATGGATTGTGTCAGTCGGTCATAATAAATATAATTGATCCAAGAGAAAATGATGATGACCCGGCTCATATGAGTTTTGTTTTAAATCCGTTTTTGGCTCAATTTGAGATGTATGATGAATTTAAAAGTCCGTAAAAATCTGTTACGAATGATTTTTAGCAAGAAAAGAGCAAAGCAATCAGGCTTTATGTTGGCCGAAGTTGTTATTGTTTTGTTGCTTGTTGGATTTGTGTTTTCTTCATTGCTTGTTTTGGAGGGGACGATAATAAATAGTGTTCGTGTATCCAGAGAGGCGCTTGAGACATTGGCTATTCTAGAAAATTACTCAAATAAAATTATGCCGTTTTTGTCTGGAAATGTGTTGCATCGGGACGAGAAAATAAAAAAGGTGTTAACTGTAAAAAGTAATGAGCAAAGCTTGTCAAAAGAGATTTTGCAGTACAAGGATAAAAAAGATTCAACAAGTCAATTCATAAGACAGTATGACGGACTGGATTGTGGAGTGTTGAATTTGGCCATACATAGTGGGGTTGAGACTTTGAAAAAGCATGTTCAGTTGTTTTTTTATAACCCTTCAAAAGAAGGTGAAGAAAAATAATGAGAAGGGGCTTTGTTTTAATTGATGTTATTTTAGCGATAACAATTTTTTCTGTTATTAGCGCGATGTTGTTCTCTGTGTTTTTTCAGACAAACAATATATTTGAGCGCATCGATTCTTTGATTAGTTGTCATATAAAGGGAACAACGTTATCAATGGTATTAAAGCGTGATTTTTCTGGTGTGTTTATTCCAATGTATTCTGAGCCATCGAAGGAACAGAAGCACCCTGGACCCCCAAAAAAGGACGAACAAAAAAAGGATGGATCGGATGAAAAAGAATGGCCAGAGCCGGAGAATGTTTTTCTGTTTAAGAAGGGTGAAGGCAAACCGTTTGATTTTTTGACGTTTATAACAAGCAATCCTATTGAGGCTTTCGGAGTTTCAAAGCCAAGAGTTGCGAGGATTGTTTATCTAATGGACAAACGCGATGACGGTACGTTTAAGTTTAGGCGATTTGAGAGTGATAAACTTGAGTTTGACGTGGAAAAAGTGCCGGGTGAATACAAAGATAAATCGTTTGTAGTTGTTGAGAAAATAAACAATTTTTCTATTAAGTTTGGTGTTTTTGCTTTGCCAAAGCGTGATGATGATAAAAAACAGGCAGAAGAAAAAAAAGATAAGAAAGACAAGAAGAAAGAGAATAAACCTGTTGACCTGCAATATAAAACTTACAATGTTTGGCCATTAGACGATGAGCAAAAGGATGACAAGCTTGATTTGGATCAAAAAATTCCAAATTGTGTTGAGTGTGAGTTTATGTTGTATGACGATGATAAAAAGTTTTATATGGTTGTGCCTATGTATGCTGCTACACCATTTGTCCAGATTAATTCTACCAAAACAGTTCCCAAGAAGGCTGATGATGTGAAGGCAATAGAAAACGTGAAGAATATGATTAATAAACAAACTGGCGATAAAGATAAAAACGATAAAGAAAAGAATGCTCAAGGGGCTTCTGTTGGATAGTAAGATTGCTCTTAAAAATAATAATGTCTGCTGGTTATCGCAAGGGAAAAAATTGTGATGATAAAGCGTCATAACCGCGATGGATATATGATATTATTAGCCATGATGTTTATCGCGGCCATGGTTGTACTTGTGACAAGGCTTGTTCAAAAATGTTCCATATACACAAGCTATGTTGAAACAGTATGCGCAAGAGAGCGTGCGCAGAATGTTGCTATGAGCGGATTAAACATTGCGCTTGCGCAGTTGGGTGGTCCACCAAAAAAAGAAAACGAAAATAAAGAAGAGGGTGGCAAAGATGAAGATCCGAACAAAAAATATTTTCAGTGGATTGCGCCTTTAATAAATTATTGGCAGGCCTACAATTTTACCGAGAAGAATGAAGGGATAGATGCGAAGTTGAAAATTTGTATTTGTGTTGAGTCGGGAAAGATAAACATAAATGATTTATATGATTTTAAAGAAAAAAAGTTTGTAGATGAGGGTGGCAAGGCCGTTTATAAAAAAGCGTTTTCAAAGAGACTTTTCGAGTGGTTGGAAAAAATTACAGAAAAAAATATTTGGAATTTGTTTGAAAAGATTTTGAGTAAAAGGAAATACCCATTTAATGATGTTACAGAATTGCTTGACGACAGTGAGATCAGAAAGGTTTTTGGGGATCGCATTTTTATTGATTCTGTAAATTATTTAGATAAAGATAAAAATGAAAAAGAAACAAAATCAATTTTTTTGACGGATATTTTCACTGTTTGGCCAACGCAGGACAAAAGAATTAATCCGTGGGTTTTATCAAGTAGTTTGTGTTCGTTTTTTGGTTTAGAACAAGATTTTGGGGTCGATCTAAAGGCGCAACGAGAAAACGCGGCGGATTGGTTGAAAAAATTTTCGGCAAGTAGTAATTGGAAAAAAGATTGGGACAATTCGTTAGCCATAAAATACAAAAAAAAGGCACAGGTTTTACCTTCTGGTTTTTTTGATATACTGAGTGATAAATTTGAAATAGATATTTTCTCTGTGTTATGCTACGGAAAAGTTGGACAAGTTGAGCAAAAACTATTAGTAATATTACAAAGAGATGCTTCAACGACGCAGGGAAAAATAGAGTTTAAAATAAAGAAGTTATATTGGCTTTGAAAAAAAGGAAAGATCTTGCGTATAAAAACAGAAACGCGGGTGGGATTATTCATTTTGGTTGCACTCGCCATCTTTTTTTACATGACCTTCCATATTGGGGTTTTTCGTTTAAATGTTAGTTCTTATAGTCCTTATTTAATAAACTTTAAGGATGTGTCTGGACTTGCGCCAAAGGCTCCTGTAAAGGTGGCCGGTGTTAAAGTTGGGTGGGTTGAAGACATTTACCTTGTGGAAGATGATTACGATGTGCAGGCAAGGGTCATGATTAAAAAGACCTGTATTCTTCGCTCTGATAGCTCTGCCATTGTGCGTCAAGATGGTGTTTTGGGAACAAAGTACCTAGAAATTGTTCCTGGGGACCCGTTGCTTCCATCGCTTTCTGCGGGGGCGACGCTTGGAAAACCAAGCCGAGAGCTTGTCTCAATAGATGAACTTCTATATAAATTCCAGTCCATAGCTAACAATGTTGATGATGTAACTTCTGCGTTAAAAGATGTGTTTGGCTCAGAGGAAAACAAAAAGCGATTGACTGATTCTATGAAGAATATGGACTATGCAATTGAACGTTTTGCCGCCGTTACAGAATCTTTAGATAGGACAATGGCCAACAATGAAACCAATATAAATATTATTTTGGAAAATTTCCGAGAGTTTTCTGTTGACGCAAAAGATATTTTACCATCGCTTAAGGGTGACATAAGTCGTGTTGCAAATAGACTTGATTCCGATGTATTTCCTGCATTCCAAGAGAGTATGGAGAGAATATCAGAGGTTTTTGATAGAGACTTTAACAGGGTGGCCACAAAACTTGAGGGAACAACGTTCTCATTAGAAGAAGCAGCAGAGCAGGCCCGTGATAGCTTTAGGTCTTTACATTCTGTTACGCAAAAAATAGATGACGGAAAAGGCCTGATTGGTAAGTTGGTTAACGAAGAAGAGGCTTATCATGACATTCGTGTTGCTGCGCGTGGACTTAAAAACTACTTCTCAACAGTTGATAGCATGGGAATTGTTATAGATTCACATTTTGAATCTATGTTTAGACCAGCTGAAAACTTTAAATATCAAGACTCAAAGGGATATTTTGGTGCGAGAATTCACCCGTCTCCGGATTATTTCTACCTTATTCAACTTATGGGGAATCTCAAGGGAAATATTGAAAGAAAGACATCTTATAGGAGCTGGTATGACGAAGATAACCGCCCAATTGACTACAAGACTTTAAGTCTGTCTGACGGGGAAAAGCTTTACTATGCTCCGCGGATAGACGATCTTACTGTCGTGCGTGACAAGTGGAAACTTGGCGTTCAGTTTGGTAAAATATTCAAAGACATAGCTGTAAGGGCAGGGTTGTTTGAGGGTACCCTTGGTGTTGGCGTAGACTATGACATTCCGTTTAAATCGGATGCATTCAGATGGGTAACAACACTTGAGGCCTTTGACTTTAGAGGTCGTGACAGAATTGATGACAGTAGGCCTCACCTGAAGTGGCTTAACCGTCTGTTTGTTATGAGAAATATATACTTTACCTTTGGTGCTGATGACTTTATTAGCAAGCAAAATGCAAACGCATTCTTCGGTGTTGGATTACGATTTGATGACGATGATCTTAAATATGTATTGTCTGGTATCGGTGGCGTTGGATAAACTTGTTTGATATTAAGAAGAATTGGGCCCTGAGCTTTGTTTCAGGGTCCTTTGTTTTATA
Source organism: bacterium (assembly GCA_018647505.1). Taxonomy (GTDB): domain Bacteria; phylum Babelota; class Babeliae; order Babelales; family JABGSX01; genus JABGSX01. The sequence continues at coordinate 16,667 of JABGSX010000013.1, forward strand.
CTCCATTGCCTAAAGATATTTTTAATATACGCAAGTCTATTAATCTGTTCTTGGGCCTGTGCCATATTGCTTTCGCTTATAAAAAACACTCGTCCAAGATAAAGTCTTCTAATCCATCTAGAAAAGTTGATAAATCTCTTAAGCCTAGAAAGTTCTTTATCTATATCACGGTTGAATTTTATAAGCGGTGAAACTTCGTCGGTTGGATTGCCAAGGTCTGTATATTTTTGTTGGACTGCAAGAAGGAGCTCTGATTGGAGATTATCATTTGATATCGATAAAAGTTTTTCTGTGCTAATCTCGCTTTTCCAATTGCCCCAGTTGTTATTATTTTTTATCGATGCTTTTGTGGATTGTAACGGTGCAAATATTCCCAAATAGGTGATCAAAATTGCTGCTATAAAAAGCTTTTTTTTGTCCATTTTTACAATGTGTTCCATCCATGATGCAGCCTGTTCTTTTCCTCTGCGCATGAGGTCTTCAAGAAATAAAATTGTACTTGAAGAGTAGGCTGTAAGGGCGGCATCGCTTTTATTCTTTAAGGTGGATTCTTGCCTGCAATTAAGGCGTTGTGTTTGTTTTGAGTCATTTTCTAGGCAGGGGCTTACTTCGAATGTTGGGTTTATGTTGATTTCTGGTTGAAAATGTATGGGGATTGAAAGTTCTGTAATTCCTGACGGAATTTTTATTTTTTTTGTCACATCTGCTTCTTTAGTCGAAAACATTTGAAATGGTATACTCAATAAGAAAAATAAAAATTGTATCAATAAAAAGGACTGTTTCACTTGCATCTCCTTTTTTAGAGGGTTGTAGCGTTTAAAATGATCGTTGTAAGTTTATAAGTTATTTATAAAAAATAATCAATATTTTAATTTTTTTTAGGATAGTTTGTGTGTAGCGAAGAAGAAAAAAAGTTTGTTGAGTATTTAAAACAATTTGTTACAGATAACAAAAAGAACAAATTTAAAGAAGTTTTAGAGTGGAGAACTCGGCATATAGCGGTTGTCCTTGAAGATATTTATCAGCCTTTAAACGCAAGTGCAATTATTAGATCATGTGATTGCTTTGGAATACAAGATCTGCATGTTGTTGAAAATGTTAACAGGTTTAAAGATACTCAGGGGGTCTCAAGAGGCGCTTTTAAATGGGTTAATGTTGAACGCCATACTTCTCTTGACGACGCGGTTAAATTTTTTAAGAAAAATAAATATTCGCTTGTTGTTACCTCTCCAGCTGCTAAAAAATCTATTTGTGATTTACCATTAAATAATAAAGTAGCCCTTGCATTTGGGACTGAATGGACCGGCGCAAGTGATGAGCTAATTGAAAAAGCTGACGACCTTGTTTCAATTCCAATGTGTGGTTTTACAGAGAGTTTTAATGTTTCTGTTAGTGTGGCTTTGTGCTTATATGAGCTTACGAGTAGATTGCACAAATCTGATATCAAATGGAGGCTAACTGAAAATGAAAAGCAAGGCATGATTTTTCAATGGTTAAAGGCTGTGGTTAAAGATCCAGAAAAGTATAAAAAATATTTCAATAAAAAAAGTGAAAAATAGGCCTTGAAAAAGGAGAAAAACAAAACATACTTAATATATTAGTTCATCATTATTATTTTTCTTTTTTTATGGAGAACCTATGTGAAATCGCTCATTATTATTTTCTATTTTGTTTTGTTTTGTTTTATTTAGTTTTGTTGGAATGATGGCAACAGGTGACTCAGCCGAACATGTGCTAGTGGAGCCTCGGTATCTTTTTTCTCTAGAAGTTTCTGGCGAAAACAAGGTAGATTTAGCAAGGGAAATTGCAACAGGTTTTCGCGACGGGGGAAGTCCAACCATGTTTATGACAGATGGTCCAGAAAAAGGCTTTATGTGCGTATTTATTAGTTCGCCACAAAAAAGCCTTGAAGTTGCAGGAGTATTATCCCAGTGCCTCGGTGATGCAATGCATGGCTGTGAATTGAGTGAGCTAGCGTAGTAAATATAAAAAGGGGAATAGTATTGAATGCTTAGTGGTCAGATTGCTTTCGTATTCGCGTGAAATTGGGGGTGAGCGGGGTTCTGATATTGTTCCGTAAGACAAAAAAGGTAAGATCTTTAGATGACGAAAGAGTTAAATTTCTTAAGCGTCGCTTAATCGACGATGGAGATCCGGTTGATTTGCGACGTTCCCTATATGATTGAGGATGGAGTAACGCAATGTACAACTAAAAAGCCGCAATAATTTGCGGCTTTTTATATTTTCGGTTCTTTGTGTAAAGCTTATGCAGCTGTAGCTGCTGCGCTTGTTTTTTCTGTGATGATTTTCTCTGCTTTTTCTTTTGCTTTTCCTTCTAATTTTTCAAGAAGTGCTTGAGCTTTTTGCTTGAGTTCTGTTGGAATGTAGGTATTTCTTAATGATTCCTCAAGTTTTCCTGCAAGTTCAGCGTCATTTTCAAGTTCAGGATTTTCTAATAATGCTAGAACTTCTTTGTATTGATCCATTGTGTTTCTGTATTCGTTAACACGTGTTCTTTCGGCTGCATTTTTTGAGTCGCTCCATATTACATAAGCCATGCCACCAATCATTGCTGCCCATACACCTGCAATAATTGCTCTTTCTGAATCGGCTGCAAGCCATTCTGTTGTTGCTCCACAGGCTTGTTTTGTGCCATTCCAGATTACAGTTGCTGATTTTTCAACAATATTTAGAGCCGGAGTGAGAAACTTAGCAAGACGAGGTGTGTTTTGTATGGCCATCTCACTTTGGATAGCTTGTGCAACACCTTCGCTGGCTGTTTGTGTGATGCTAGCTGTAAGCAAAGTTGTAAGTAAAAGTAATTTTATTTTGGACATAAATCCTCCAAATAAAAAGGAATTTAGAAAATAAAAATAAAGAACCTATTTAATTATTCTCTAATAATTGCGGCAAAATAGCAATAAACGTTGTTTTTGTTTGTGTGTTAAATTCAAATAACAATTGTTTGGGGTGCAAATAATAAGCATCCTTTCATTTGGAAGGACGCTTATTACTTTGTTTTTTAAGTCTTTTTTGGAGTTTTTATTTTCAGGAAGCAAATTTATTGTGCGAGTGGCTTGGCTGAAGTTTGCTTATTTATTGCAAAAAAAAGTTGTTTTTCATGTGCTTTTTCTTGCGTCGATAAGATGGAATCCAAAAACTTTTTGTGAAGAAATAAGATTAAACCATAAAATACTGTTGTACTTCCAAGCAATACAATATTAGGATGTTTTCCGAACCAGATACCAGTTTTTTTAATTGCGGAGCATGAATTTGAAAAACCAGCGGATGTTATTCTAGATGTTTTCTCCCATCCTGATGATGCAATGTTTTTTGCAATTTGAATTGATGCAGATGAAGTTGAAAGACAAGCGGCCTTTATTCTAGATGCCTTCTCCCATCATGATGATGCAATGCTTTTTGTCGGTGTTAGTGGGCTGGTTGTTTTTTGCGTGTCGTCACGAGCGACGGTGTTTGCGAGTTTATCACCTGGTACTGGAGTTAAGGCTGTGGTAGAGTCCGAAGCGCTTGTAATGGTTACAGACAACAACAGGCTAAAAAACACGGCATTACGAATTTTGTTCATAAAGATTCTTTCGAATATTATTTAGGTAAAATAACTAATTGCAGTTCCAGAATTGTACTCTTTTACGCTATTAGTTCAAGAAGTTTTTTTTCTTGTTTTTCCATTTTTTCATATTCTGAATCTATTTTGTGGTCATAACCGAGAAGATGGCAAATTCCGTGTACAAGTAGAACATTCAAGTAGTCGCTAAGCGAACAATTTTGCTCTTCTGCGTCAACTTTAGATTTTTCTAGGCTGATTATAATGTCGCCCAAGCTTTTGTCCTCCTCTGATGTTATTTCTATGTTCTCATCAGGTTTAAGTTTTGTGTGGTATGGAAACGACAAAATGTCTGTGGGGGTATCTTTACCTCTAAACTTTTTGTTCATGGTTTGGATTTTAGAATTATCGGTTAACAAAATTCCAATATCAAAATCACCATAACCAAGGAAATTAAGAATTATTTGAGTGCTTTTCTTAAGACGTTCTGTGTCATAGTCGTATTTCAAAGCGTGTTTTTCGATAATGTTAATCATCGCTGTCTTCCATGTTTATGCATGCACGCATTGTGTCACCTTCTTTTTCGATTGTGCATTTTTCACATTTATTTTTGTATGTTATTTTTTTTGCCTTTGTAATGCCTTTTACCAGTGCTTCTTCATTTTGAATATCTGAAATTACATTTTTTTCTTCAGAGCAAATTGTCAGTTCTTCAAGCTCTGTTTTTAATGAAAGTTGTTGTTCTGTCTTTATTTTTCTTACACGTCCAATTGCGTACAAAATATTTTTCATAGCATTGAAGCTTTGTTCAAATTTGTGTTTTATTTGAACACCTTCAAATGTTGTTTGGTGTACGGAGTCTACACCTACAGAGTCTTTGTAAACAATTTGGTACAGTTCTTCTGTAACGTGTGGAAGGTAGGGTGCATACATTTGTAAAATTCGCAGGCCTATGTGGCTTAAGGTTTTAAGAGTGGCTTTTATTTGCTCAGGCTTGTAATTTTCTGGATTGAAAAGTTGGTCTTTTATAACCTCAAGATAATTGTCGCAGAAATCTTTCCAGAAAAAATGCTCTATGGAGTTTAGGGCTAGACTGAATTCATTTTTTTCAAGGTATTGTTCGTATGTGACAAAGCATTCAGAGGATGCTTGCATAATCCATTCGTTAACAACTCCAAGATTTTTAAAATCTTTGTTATCAAGATCAGCGCCTTGAATATGTTCTTTCAAAAATCTAAATGCATTCCAAAGTTTTGTAACAAGACGATTACCAATTTTGAATTGGTTTTCGGAAAAAGCAGTGTCTTGTCCGAGTGTTCCCGTTGCGGTCCAAAAACGTATAGTGTCTGCGGGATATCTATCCAGAAGATTTTTTGGTGAAAGAGGATTGTTGTTTAGCGATTTTGAAATTTTCTCTTTTTTTGGACTTAGAACATGTCCTGATATGGCAATTGTTTTCCATGGTATTGTTTTAAAGTGCATCCATGATTTTACTATTGTATAAAATGCCCATGTTCTTATTATGTCGTGTGCTTGCGGTCTATAACTCATTGGGATAAATTCTAATGCATCGGATACTTCAAACACCTTTGTTGAATTTTTGGTATATAGCATGTTGCAAATTTGTGGTGTAATTGATGAGGTGTTCCACGTGTCCATGATATCTGTGTCTGGAGTAATCTTGTTTTCGTTGCATTTTGGGCATATTTTACCTGGATAACAACTTTCTTGTGGATCGATAGGAAGCTGGTTAATGTCTGGTAGTAAAACTTCTTGGCAGTTTTCACAGTACCAAACAGGAAACGGAATTCCGTAAAAACGTTGTCGTGATATACACCAGTCCCACTGCAAGTTTTCTACCCAGTTTTTGTACCTAGATTTCATGAATTCTGGGTGCCATGTTATTTTATCTGCTGCTTTTAAAAAATCATCTTTTGAATCAAGAATTTTAATGAACCACTGTGGAAGCTCTATAAACTCAATATCTTGTTTGCATCGTTCGTGTATGTTGACACTGTGAGATATTGGTTGTTGTTCTAATACAAGATTTTTATCTTGGAGGATTTCAAGAATTTTTTTGCGCGCCTCTATTGTTTTCAAGCCGCCTATAAAAGGGACACTTTCTAATAATTTGCCGGCTTTGTCAATTGATTGTATACACTTGAGGTTGTGCTTTTTGTACCATTCAATATCTGTTTTGTCCCCAAATGTGCAGCACATGACAAGACCTGTTCCTTTTTCAATATCAACTTTTTCATCGGCCAAAATTGGAATTTCTTGGTTGAATAACGGGACAATTGCGACATTTTCTTTAAGATTTGAATATCGCTTGTCGCTTGGATGGTAAAAGAGTGCTACGCATGATGCAAGCAACTCTGGTCTTGTTGTGGCAATTACAAGTTGGTTTCCGCTTTTGTCAGCAAATGCAATATTGCTAAAAAGTGTCTTTTTTTCTTGGTCTTCAAGTTCTGCTTGAGCAACAGATGTTCTGCAGGTTGTACAATATGGAGCCGGTTCATTTTTTCGATATATACAGTTTTGCTTATAAAGACGAATAAATGATTCTTGTGACAGCTTTCTTACGTCGTCTGATATTGTTGAGTAGCAGTAGTCCCAGTCGGCAGACAAACCAATCGCTTTCCACAAACACTCAAATTCTTTTTCAACAAGTTTTGTTTCTTCAAGGCACTTTTTTATAAATTCTGACCTTGGAAGCAGGTGCCCTTTTGTTTTTTGTTTTTTTTCTACGTATCGTTCTGTTGGCAAACCGTTGTCATCAAATCCGAAAGGATAAAAAACAGATAGTCCGCACATTCTTTTGTAACGAGCAATAATGTCAGTTTGAGTGTATGAGCAAATGTGGCCAATATGGATAGCTCCAGAAACTGTTGGGGGAGGTGTGTCTATACTAAAAATTGGGCCATTTTTTTTGTGAGAATAGGTACCTTTTTCTTCCCAAAATTTTTGTGATTTTTTGTCTAGAATTTGGTAATCGTAACGTTTTTCCATGATATCCGCTATTTAAAATATTAGAAAAATTATAATTGTTTTTAGGGTACAATGTAACCTTAATAGGGTCAAAATAACATTACTGTTTAAGCAGATTGTGTATGTTTTGTGCCTCAACTCGGTGGCCAAGCTTTTTTAAGCATAATTCCATTTTGAGTGGGTACGAGTGCTTTTTTTCAATAGAGAAACATTTTTGATATTGCTCAAGGGCCTTTTTGTAATTTTTTGCTTTTAAATATGTTTCCGCAAGATAAAATATAATGCTAAGTTTCTTTGGGCTGTTTTTTAGAGCTTTTTTGAAGTAAAAAACGGCTTGTTCATATTGCTTTTTGTGAAAGTAGGCCGTTCCGATATTTGCCAGAAAGTCTGTCACATTTGGCTTGTATTCAAGAGCTTGTTTGTATGCGAAAATGGCTTCGTCATATTTTTTCAATTTGAGTGCGGTAAACCCATATGAAGAAAATCCTGTTTCGTTAGTAAAGTCTTTTTTTGTGCAACAAATTTTAAAATGTCTGTAAGCATTTAGGAAGTCATTTTTTTTCGCGTGAATTTTTCCAAGAGTATAATCAAATCTACCATAAAATTTGTTTGTCTTTCTGCCTTGTGTGGCTATTTCTTCAGCTAGCTTGAGATTTCCTTTTTGGTATAGGAGTGCCGAAAGATTGTTATATGGTTCAGGGTAATTAGGATTAATTTGAACACATTTTTTAAGGAGATCGATTGCTTTTTCAGTTTGTCCAGAATAGGCGTAGTGCATTGCAAGATTGTTGTATGGGTTTGGGTAATAGGGATCTAATTTTATTGCTTTTTTAAAAAAGACTGTTGCTTTGCCGGATTGGTTGTTCTCGGATAAATGTACTCCATAGTTGTTGTTTGTTCTTGCTTTGTTTGGTGCTTGTTGCAGAGCGTTTTCCCAAAATTTTATTTTATTACTCCACACAAGGTTTCGCCGATATGTTAAAAATCCTAGCGAAGCTATCAAGATTATGTAAAACGCGACTATGCAGTTTTTTCGTCTTTCTCTTTTTCTGCAGCAAGCTAATAACGCTTTAATGACTCCAGAGCTTATTAAAAACAGTATTCCGATAGATGATAGATAGGTTTTGTAATCGTTTATCATCTCTGGAGACGGAATTATTGTTGAGCGAAGCATCAAGCCCAGAAAAAACCATATTACGCCGAAACATATTGGATTTTTCGGATCTAATTTTAACATTTTGAAAGTGTAATACAATGCCAGTATTAGAAATGCTAGTGGGACGATGCAGCTTACATGTAATGGGCTACCAATGATTTTGTAGTCATATTCAACACTGATATTAAATGGCCAAAAAAAGATGAAAATGTAGTGCAGAATTACCTGAAACTCGGATATAAAAAACTGTAATGGTCTTATTGGATCGTAATAGTGGTTGGTTATTGTGTTTCCGGCATTATTGTGTGTAAATTTTGTTAAAAATTCTCCACCCAGAAAAAACGACGGCTTTAGGAATACCATTAGGATGCCAACAGAAACTAGAAAGAAAAAAGAGTATATAGAAAGTCTTTTTTTAAAGGTGGTCCAATCACCCTGGGCGATAAAAAACCAGTCAATAGAAACAAGAAGAAGCGGACAAATTATAATAATTTCCTTTGTGCCTGTTGCCAAAAAACAAAATATTCCAGTCAAAGATAGCCAAAGCATTTTTTTATAGATTAATTTTGTTTGTAAGAATTTTGTGAAAAACAGACAAATGCTTACAATGCACAGAGTTGCAAGCCCTTCTGACTGTCCCTGAGATATATAGGAGGTCGTTTGAGACTGAACAGGATGTAGCAAAAAAAATAATGCTGTTGTGCTGGAAATATAAAGTGCGTTTTTTTGGAAAAAGTTTTTTGTTTTTAGTTTTGATAAAAGTGTGAATAAAAGAAAAAAAACACAAATCCCGCACAGGATGTGGATTGCTATATTGATGGTTCTATACATAAAAGGGTTGAATTTTGCTACATTAAAACATAATTTATTGATCACAAATGTTAACCATCTAGTATTTCGTAGAAAAATTGCTTTGAGTGGCAACATTCTTAGACGGTGGAATTTAATTATAAATTCATCGTCGAATTGAAATGGATAATTTATTGATGGCAGATACACCAGCGTAGTAACAAGGACTAAGGCCAGTGGTATTAATATTTTACACCAAAGTTTTTCCCACAATATTTTTACTGGCTTGGCTTTCATTTACATTTTTTGTTCAATTTGTTGTATTCTCGTCAGAATATTTTTGTTTATAGGAGCTTTTTTTATTTGTTGTAGTATTGCTTTACACTCCTGTTTTCTTCCAAGCATTGCTAAGCATTCTGCCTTTCGTAAAAAAACCTGCACATTGTTACTTAAAGAGCAGAACTTGTCGTATAAGGTAAGGGCTCTCGCATAATTTTTGGTCTTGAAGTATACCTCTGCAAGATTGCTTAGATTTTTAATAATCCCTGGTCTAAGTTGATATGCTTTTTCAAAAAATGGGATTGATTTATTTCCCTCATTTTTCATAATGTATATATTTCCAATGTTTATAAGTGCTTCGTTGTGTGTTGAGACACATTCAAGAGTTTTATTGTATGCCCATAGAGCTTCATCCAGTCGTTTTAGTTTTAAACAGATCATACCAAAGGCCGCGTATCCAAGTTCATTGTCAAAGTCCCCAGTTGTGCAACCTTTTTTTAGATACGTGTAGGCTTCCTCAAAGTTGTTTTGTTTAAAGTTGATTCTGCCAAGGTTGTAATATGCTTTTCCGTAGTGGGGTCTTATTTTTAGTGCTGCCCAGAGGGCTTTTTCGGCTCTTTTGTATTCGTTTTTGTCTATTAAAAATGATGCTAGATTATTATATGGCTCTGGAGCTCTAGGGTTAATTTTTATACTTTCCTTAAGGTGCCTTATTGCCAGTTCTTTTTGACCAAGCGCTGAGTAGCAAATTGAAATGTTATTATGTGGGTCAGGGTAAAAAGGGTCCATTTTTATTGCTTTTTTAAAATGTGGTATTCCTTCCTTAAATCGACCTCGCTCACATACCTGTACTCCGTAATTGTTGTATGCTCTGGTTTTTCCCGGTGCATTTTTTATAATGTTTTTCCAAAATTCTACTTGATCGCTCCACACAAGGTTTCTGTTGTATGTTGCTATCCCAAGAGGCACGGCCAAAATTAAAAGAACGCCCATAATGCCATTTGTTTTTTTTAGAATGTCGGGGCATTTTTGTTTTGTGTTGATGTATACAGTTAAGAGCTTTACTATTCCTATAGCAATTATGAACAATATACCAATTGAGGATAGGTATGTTTTGTAGTCACTTACTAGTTCTGATGATGGTATTACTGTTGTGCGTGGAGAAATACCGATAAAGAACCAGGCTATACCAAACAGAACTGGATTGATCCTGTTTTTCCTATAAATTCTGTACGTTAAATAGAATATTCCTACAAGAACTAAAAAAGGTAAAAGGCAGTCAGGAGAAAAAAATCCATTTACCATTTTCCAGTCATATTCAACGCTTATGTTGAATGGCCAGAAGAAAATCCAAATGTAGTGTAAAATAACTTTAAACTCAGAGATAAAATATGGGATGGCTGTTATTGGTTCGTGGAAATGGTTGTTAATGACGTTGCCGATGTTGTTGTGAGTTGTTCCGTTCATTGTTAGTGCGCCGCAGAAAAAACTTGCCCCCAAGAATTTTGCGTACAAAGTTACAAGAATGAGCTGAAGTGTAATATATAAGGGGAGCCGTTTTTTTAGCAAACTCCAACTTCCTTGTGAAAGAAAGAACCAATCCATCAAGAACAAAATAATGGGGGATAATATTGCTATTTCCTTAGACCCTGTTGAAAATATTGCAATAACAAAAACCGCAGACAAAAATAGACCTTTTATAAAATAATCTTTTACCTGAACAAACTTTACAACGGCTAGGCATATTGTTGCTATAAACAGTGTCGCAAGACCTTCTAGTTGACCCTGAATAATATATGATATTGTTTGTGTTTGCACGGGGTGTAATAGAAACAGCATAGAAGTTGTAAAAGCTATAAAGAGAGAGTTTGCTTTAAAAAAGGATTCTTTTTTCAGGTTTGACAGTAAATTTTGCAATAGAAAAAAGATAACAACTCCGCAAAGGATATGGATAAAAATATTAAATGTTCGGTAGCTAACAGGATTAAATTTCCCAATTTTGTAATGTATTGTATTAAGCCAATAACTTATCCATCTAGATCCTTTAAACATTAATTGGCTTAAGCTTGAGTTTCTGACATGAAAATATTTTGTTATGCTGGCAGCATCGTCAAATTGAAATGGATAATAAATAGAAGGGTAGTAAAATAATGCTGTAATAACTCCCAAAATTGATATAGGAATTATTTTGTATATGGAATTGATAGTTGTTGTGCTTGGTTTTTTTTGTTGAGCCACGACCGAGTCCTTTTTTTAAGTTGTTTGTTTTTTTGATTAACACAGAGATTTTATCGTGAATATTGATTTTGTCGAGTCCAACCATATAACAAGTTTGTGTGTGATAAAATCATTTGATTTGTCTGTTGATTTGACCGCGAGGGCCTTTTCTTTTATATTCAAAGTTGTTTATTTATACGTGCATTTGAAGGTTTTAATATGGTTGATTTGAAAAATGCTGAGTTAATTATTGGTGCGATTTCTCTTTTTGTTTCCTACTTATTTTCGGTTTCATTTTCTGGTTGGTTTCGCGCATGGGCAGCGTCAGCTGTTGGTGATAGTACAGGAAAACAACTTGGATTTATGACTCTTAATCCGTTGGTTCACATTGATTTTGTCGGTGTTATCCTTTTGTTTCTAATTAAATTTGGGTGGGGTGCGCATGTTCCTATAAATCCTTTCAATATTACTTATCCACGTCGTAATTTAAAATTGTTTTTTGCATATTTATCAGATGCATTGGCGCATTTTGTTTTGGCTATAGTAGCTTTGTTTTTTTTGGTAGTTTTTTTCGGATTAAACGCATTGCATGTTTCAATTCCTATTATGTTGTCAGGGGTTTTATCATTTCCGAGTTTTGCAAGCAGGTTTCCCGATATATCGTCGCTTTCGATTGTGGTTATATTGATAATGGTTTTTGCGATTTATTTGAATATGATTCTGGGTGTTTTGTATCTAATTTATAATTCATTTTTATGTCTGTTTTATATTTTTTATGGGGAGACAATATATCTCTCAGGTAAAAAAATATATTTGATTTTTGTTCCATTATTGTTTGCTATCTTTTTTGCCTATCCCTTAAGAAAATATTTTTTGTACATGATATATCTGTTGGGGTGTTATTGGGCAAGTTTTTTGGGTATTTCTTAATGAATTTGTAATGTTGTAGTTGTGGTGTTATGAAAATTATGAAAAATACTATTGAGAATCTAAAAAAAGGAACGGCGCAGGTTTTACCTGAGGATTGTTTTGAGAAAAAACTTTCGTCTAAAAAAAAGTTGAAAATAAAATTAGGTATGGATCCAACGGCGCCGGATTTACACTTGGGCCATGTTGTTGTGCTTAATAAACTAAAACAGTTTCAAGATTTGGGTCATGAAATTATTTTCTTAATTGGAGATTTTACTGCTCGAATTGGCGACCCTACTGGAAAGTCTAAAACTCGTCCTCCTCTTGATGAAAAAACTATTTCTGAAAATACAAAAACATACTTTGAACAAGTCGGTCGGATTTTAGATCCCAACAAAATATCTATTCGATATAACTCTGAATGGTTGGGAAAGCTTTCTTGCAAAGAGATTGTGTCATTATGCTCTACGGTTACAGTTGCTCGCCTTACTGAGCGCGATGATTTTTCTAAGCGTCTAAAAGAAGGAACCCCCGTCGGAATGCACGAACTTTTATATCCAATTTTTCAAGGGTATGATTCTGTTGTTCTTAAGGCGGATATTGAGATTGGTGGTACAGACCAAACATTTAATTTGCTTTTTGGTCGGTACTTACAAGAGCGTTATAATCAGGAGCCCCAGGCAATTATGACTCTTCCTCTTTTGGAGGGTCTTGACGGCAAAGAGAAAATGTCCAAGTCCCTTGGTAACTACGTAGGCTTAACCGAGAAGCCTCAAAACGCCTATGGAAAACTAATGTCGATATCAGATGAACATATGTGGAAGTATTTTCATCTTCTGCTAGGGGTTACAGATAAAGAAATTAATGAGATGAAAAAAAGTAATGCGCATCCGATGGAGCTAAAAAAGAAAATGGCTCACGATGTTATTTCTGCGTACTGGTCAGAATCAGATGCAAGCTTGGCGCAAGATTATTTTGAGAACATATTCCAAAAAAAAGATTATTCACAGGCTGTTGTGGTTGCCATTGACAAAAAAGCCTCAAACCCAATCTGGATTGTTCAATTACTGAAGGATCTTGGTGCTGTTAAAACAACATCCGAGGCAAAAAGACTTGTTGAGGCTGGTGCCGTTAGCGTAGATGAAAAGAAAATAGTCGGGTTTAAGGACTATGTTTCTTGGTCTTCTGGAACGTCTGTGAAAGTTGGAAAACATAAGGTTTATAAACTTTCGTGATATTGTTCTTTTGTAATAGCAGGAATTCCTGACCCTTGTGTTTGATTTAAAAATTTTTCAAGAGCGTCAAACATTTTGTGTGTTTGTAGCTTATTTGTTTCAAACTCTTTATCACAATTTATAACCAAAACAGGGACTTTTTTGATAGCGCTAGATGCATTTTTTTTGAGAAGCAAAAACTCTTCGTGTCTTTTGTGCATTTGTTCTAAGTATTCTAGGGTCATTGCTTTTTCTTCTGGCCTGCTTCTTCTTTTTATTCTTTCGTAAGAAATTGGTGGCGTAGTCTGAAGATAAATAAATCCTTGTGGTGTAATGTGTTTTTTGCCGACCAAAAAATCAAACCAACGACAATAAATTGCCCATTCAAGATTTGTCATAAATCCACTAAGAAAGCCGTTATATGCAAAGCAGTGGTGACCAGAATAAACAGAGCGCTCCATAATTGTTGTCACCTTTAAATTTTTGTTTTTTAGGTGATCCCTTATTCTGCATGACATTGCCAAAGTTTCAATTGTGTATGCCCATCTTTTTGGGTTGGAATAAAAATCGGCCAACAAAGACTGACCATAAGATTGTTTTTTCCAGTTATCATGTGGTTCTTGAATTGTATTTATAAATGGATAACGATCTTCTATCAGTTTTAAGAACGTAGACTTTCCAGCCCCAATATTTCCTTCTAGTATGTACATTTATATCCTAATTTAGTGGGTTGCATAACAACTTTCCTTTTAATGCCTTGTATAGTATAAAACACGATGCGAGACCCGTAAATTATAAATAAAAAAACCTCGATAATAATTTATCAAGGTTTTTTGTTTGGGATAATTTCAAGGCTTATTTTATGCTTACTGGAATTTCTAATCCTCTTCTTTTAAGAGGGATTACAAAAACGATACTATTTTTTTCGCATTCAACTTTTGTGTTGTCAGGGTCGATTGGAGATTTTAACATTTGTTGTGTTTCGGAATATCCCTGCGTGGAAAGGCGGGAAAAGTGTTTTTCATCTTTGTTTTCTTGGTCAACGCTGCGTTCTTTTCTTATTGACAACATATTTTTCTTTATTTCGAGTTGAATAACAGAGTTATCTTCTGTTGGAATTTTTGCACTCAGATTTTCCGAATCTTCTGCAGAAACCTTAACCATTTCTCCCTTTATTCCAGGGTAACCAATTGTAATTTCTACGGAGTTGTCTTTTTTTGGATATTGTATGTCGATGTTTATAGAATTTGAATCAGAAACATTTATATCAAAGATTTTAGACGATTCCCTTTGCATGTTGTCAAAATCTTCTTGCATGCCGTCCATCATGGATTTTATTCTTTTTTCGAATCTATCAGAGCCAAAAAAACTTTTTGATCCTGATGCTATAGAAATAGTCAAAAGCAATAGTGCGGTCTTTCCCTTCATTGCCTTGTCCTCCTGTTTGGTGGAAAATAAAACAATTAATTTTATATAACTAACAAGTTAAAATATAACATGTTTTTTATTGTCGTCAATACTGGTTTGCACAGGTGTTTGGGGACGGCTTGTGTCATTTTTTGTTTACACGTTTTTTTGCAATAGAGTTGGTTGTGCGTTAAAGTAATTTTTATTTATGGGGACTTAAAATATGGCTAAAGACAAGAAAAAACAGCTCGATGTTATTTATGGAATTCATTCAATTTGTGAATTGTTAAAGGCTAAAAGGCGAAAACTAGTTACTCTGTATACTACCAAAATTCCGCCAAAGGGGTGGAAGTCTATTCAGAAAATTGGTATTCCAAAGTTAACGAACCTTCAATATGTTTCAAGAGAATTTTTGGCAAAATTTTCTGGGACAACAGATCATCAAGGTGTTGTTGGTTTGGCACAGCAATTTGTCTTTAGAAAATCTTTTTTCGATTCTAAAAAATCACAATTTGTTTTATTGCTTGACGGGATACAAGATCCTCGCAATCTTGGTGCAATTTTGCGCTCAGCTTATTGCACTGGTGTGGATGGAGTGATTATTACAAAAAAACATTCTGCTCCAATAACCGGAGCCGCGCTTAAGGCATCAGCTGGCTTGGCAGAGCATCTTGATATTTACCAGGCACCATCTTCTTTGTCGGCGCTACAAGAGCTAGGTAAACAAAATTATAATGTCTATCTTGCGGCACTTTCTTCTAGAGCAAACAATGCAATTGAAGTTACATACAAAATGCCTTTGTGTATTGTGATTGGAAACGAGGCACAAGGAATATCAAAAAGTCTTTTCAGTTTCGGAACGGTTGTTCAGTTGCCTCAAAAAACATCTGACGTTTCTTATAATGCATCTGTTGCTGCTGGTATTTTGCTTTTTACTATTGCGACTTATTCCTCCAAAATTTAACTTGCCACTTGGATGTTTTGGGCTTGACCCTGCAGAGACAGTTTTTATTGATGACAGGGAGCAGAATGTAAAAGCAGCTGAACAGTTTGGGATTACTGGCATATTATGTGATACACATGAAAATGTTAGGAAAGAGCTGCAATGCCTAGCTCTTCTTTAACAATTTGTATTTGGTTTACTTTCATAATCACTCTTTTCCTTTTTTTTATACCAAAATTGTTGACTAAGAGCAGTGAAAAATTATACAAATAAGATAAAGAGAGAGAGACACCTAAGGGGGGAGAAGAAATGAAGAGAGTTAGAAAAATAGCATACAAATTGTTGTACGGCGCAGTGGTTACGATTTTAGCAAGTTGTCTGGGGGGTGCCGTTGGGGCCTTAGGAAAAGACATGAAATATGTGGTACACTCTGGCGATCATTTGTCTGAAAAGGCTGTTCAAATTATTTACTCTGATATTGATAGTCCTGACACGAGTTTTAAAAATCCACAAAAATTATACGAAAAGCTACAACACGATGTTCCAGTTATTAGTCAAGCAACTTTAGTATATACGAGTCCGTCAGAAGTATCGGTTAATTTAAAGTTGCAACATCCTCGTCTTGTTGTTAATGATAAATACTTGATAATGGAAAATGAAAGTGTTGTTTCTGCCGATCTGTTTAAAAATTCTATAGTTTCTCCATTGCCTCACATCAATATGGATCACGACGACATTTCACATCAATTTTCTGCTTGTGTTAATAACTTGCCAGAGGATGTTTTTAAAGACTACGAGGTTAAATGGGAAGATAACACAAGAATAAAATTACAAGACAAGCACGATGACAAATTTTCAATAATTGCATCGTGTTCGTCGTTACCAGACAAGTTGCTTTTGTCAGCTTGTCAAAAAGTGAAAGAAAAGGAGCTCTCTGCAAAGCCACGTTATTTGAAGAAAAATCGAAAGTGGGTTGCAGATATACGATTTAAAGAGCAGATTGTTTTTAAAGAGGAGGGGGAGTAATGGCACGGGTTTTTAAAGATGACATTGTGGTGTCTGTTGATGTTGGAACCACCAAAATATGCGTTATAATTGCCAAAAGATTAGGAAATGGAGACGTTGATTTATTGGGTATCGGAACAGTTCCGTCAATTGGTTTAAAAAAAGGTGTTGTTGTTGACATTAATAAAGCAGTAACATCAATTCGCAAAGCAATCAGAGAAGCTGAGGTTATGGCTGGTACAATGGTGGAGCAGGCATATGTTGGAATAGCCGGAGGACATATCTCGTCACTTAATTCTCAAGGAATTGTTCCAATAAAAAACGGAGAGGTTTCTCAAAAAGATATAAATACTGTAATTTCTGCGGCGCAGGCGGTTCCTATTCCAGAAGACCAGCAAATTTTACATGTTTTACCACAATATTTTATTGTTGATTCTCGGGATAGAGTTCAAAATCCACTTGGTATGCACGGGGTTCGATTAGAAGCGCAAGTTCACATTGTTGTAGGCTCTGTTGCATCTGTGCAGGACTTGGTTAAGTGTTGTCAGCTTGCTGGTATTAAAGTTAAAGATATTGTTCTAGAGCAGCTGGCTTCGGCGGAGGCCGTTTTAAGTTACGATGAGAGAGAGCTTGGTGTCGCAGTTTTAGACATTGGGGGTGGAACCTCTGATTTGGCTCTTTACTATAGCGGAACCATAAGACATACTCGTGTTATTCCTGTAGCCGGTAATCACTTTACTAATGATTTAGCCGTAGGGTTGCATACAACTATTAATGGTGCAGAGAGGGTCAAGCAGCGTTACGGAAATTTGTTTGTTAGTCCAAGTGATATTGGTAAACAAATTCAAGTTGAGCATGTGCAGGGAAATAGATATCAAGATGTTGCACTTAAACAAGTTCAAGATATTTTAAAGGCACGAGCAAAAGAACTTCTGGGTATTGTTCAGAAGGAAATTGTTCAATATAATCTTGAACATTTTGTTACATCGGGATTAGTTTTAACAGGAGGTGGATCTTTGCTTGATGGTTTCCGTCAACTTGCATCGGAAAGTTTTGGAATGCCTGCTCGCATAGGATATCCAAAGAGTGAAGACCAGTTGCCAGAGTTGTTAGAAAGTCCTTTATATGCAACTGGATATGGACTTTTACTTCACGCGATGAAAAAAGAAAAAAATAATATGATAAATAATTTACAGGGACCAATGACATACAGAGTTTTCATGAGAATGAAATCTTGGGTTTCTGATTTCTTTTAATATTCCAAGACGAGGAGTAGTAGATGATCGAATTTGAAGACGAAAAAGTAGAAAGGCAGGCCCCAAAGTCTTCGGCCTCTATTAAGGTTATGGGAATTGGTGGAGCAGGAGGAAACACCATAAATAGTATGATCGATACCAATCATTCTGGTATCGATTTTTTTGCTGCAAATACGGACGCGCAGGCATTAGATATGTCCAAGTCTAAGAATAAGGTGCAGTTTGGAGTAAAGGCGACAAAAGGGTTAGGAACAGGGGCAGATCCAGAGCTTGGTCGTAGGGCGGCCGAAGAAGACATCGATAAAATGATGGAGCATCTTGACAATGCGGACATTGTTTTTCTTACCGCAGGTATGGGTGGCGGAACTGGTTCTGGCGCTTTGCCTGTTATAGCACGTGCTCTTAAGGAACGCGGTATTTTATCGATAGCCGTAGTTACAAAGCCGTTTTTATTTGAGGGTAAAAGGCGAACTGAAATTGCAGAAGAGGCGATAGACTTAATTAAAAAAGATGTTGATACACTTATTGTTATTCCTAATCAAAAGCTTCTTGAGGTTGTTGATGAGAATGTGCCAATGGTAGAAGCATTTTCCATGATCAACGATGTGCTAAACCAGTCTGTTAAGGGTATTTCTGATATCATTGCAAAGCCAGGTCATATCAATGTTGATTATGCCGATGTTAGAGCCATTATGAAGGGTATGGGCTACGCTGTTATGGGTAATGGTAGAGCCTCTGGAAAAGATCGTGCCCGTGAGGCAGCGCTAAGTTCTGTTTCTTCACCGTTGCTTGAAAACATGAGCATAAAAGGAGCAAAGGGTGTGCTTCTTAATATTACCGGTGGCCCAGATATGAGTTTGTATGAAATTAACCAGGCTGCAAATGTTATTTATGAGCAGGTTGATGAAAATGCCAGTATTATTTTGGGCTCAGTTATAGACCAAGACTTAACAGATGAGATTTTTGTAACAGTTATTGCTACTGGATTTGAGAATGAACATAGCACTCAACCTTCAGAATTTTCTTTCCGTGCCAGTGGGGCTTCTGTTGAAATAAATGATGAATCAGATGCTGAAAACTTAGAGTTTAAAGAGGAGGATTCCCCAATGGAGCACAGTGAGGCTACCTCTGAGCAGGGGGGTAGTAATGAAGCACAGGAAGAAGAATATATGTTAAATGATTCCAATCAAGAGGGTGACAATTCTCAAGAGTATGCTCCAGTTGTAGATATAAGTGATTTAGACATTCCAACATTTTTAAGAAACAAGGTAGAAGAAGGTAGCTCGGAAGAAACTCCAGAAGACTAAGAAAAATTAATACAACAAAAACATAGCCTCTTGAATTTTTTATTCTGGTGGCTATGTTTTTTATATGATCACAAACAAGCCTTACCCACAATTTTTTTTTGGTGATGCACAATATTGTGTTGAGCCATCTTATTTTAGAGAAAAGAAACTTTCATCAAAAGAGCTTATTTTAAAGCAACCATTTTTTTCATTGGATATTACAAAAAACTTTAATGCTTTGGTTTTTTTGCACCAGCAACATGGTGATAATGGCATTATAATTACAGACGAACAAAAAGCTCAAAGGATTCCTGCTTTTTGTAAAAAGGGAGATTTTTTAATAACAACCGTTTCCAAAATTGGGATTGGAATTGTAACAGCAGATTGTCTACCAGTATTTGTTTTAGACAAAAAAAACTGGGTCATAGCCGCGGTTCATTCTGGATGGAGGGGAACAGCTTTAAGTATAGTTCCAAAGGTAATAGGTATAATGTGCAATGATTTTGGGTCTATTGTGTCTGACCTAGAAGTTTTTTTTGGGCCATGTGCAAAATCTTGTTGCTATCAGGTTCAAAAAGACTTTTTGAAAAACATTCAGGACTTTGAATTTTACAACCAAGTTATTATAGAAAAAGATGACAAAATCTTTTTTGATAATTTACACATGGTAAAGTTGCAGCTTAATGCTTTGGGTCTTTTAGATGACCAAGTAAGCCTTTCAAATTTACAGTGCACAATGTGCACCCAGAGCTTTTGTTCTTTTCGTAATGGATCGACAAGCAGGAATGTTTCCTTTATATCAATTTAAAGGCAAATAAGACCAATTATCAGCACCCAGGGCTAATCCAATTTGTAATTATTTATATTCGTGATAGTATATATGTATAGATAGTTTTTCAAATAAGGAGGTTGCTTTGAATTTTAAAAAATCATTATTTTTAGTTTTTGTTTTGTTTTTTTCATTTTTTAATGTTGTTCCTTCGGCGCAAACAAGACGTCGTGGTCTCAATGTTATTCAGTCTAGGAATTATGCATACGGTCTTTGTATGCAGGAGAAGCTTTTTCAAGCTCTTAGGGGATACATTCATTCTGTAAAAGAGAATAATTTGCAAGCAAGTAAAGACGCAATGCCAGAAGTAGTACGTGGGTGTATTGATATGGCTAGCATTCCTGCTGGTGCTGATCCGGATACTCCAATTGGTGAGTTTCTGGAGCCTGTTGTTGAAGGGCCATCTTTGTCAGAACATTGTGGTACAGACTGTTATAAGTTTTCAGGAAAGGCGTTGTACTACAAGAAATGTTTGTATAGCATTGTTGACTCATACAATGAAAAATATAGAATTTTTAATTGGCGTTTTTTTTGTAGGAGTATATTGTGGCCACTTGAAGGTATGCTTTCAGATAAAAAATGTATGCATGCATTTTTTGATTTATTGTCAGATAAATTAACCAATGACAAAATCATTTTGGATGCAATTGAAGTATTGAATCCGGTTGTTATTGCTTATTTTGATTCTAGAGATGAATTTAACGATTTATACAAAAGAAATATAAACATTGCACGAAGAGGAAAAAAATTTGAACTTATAACAAAGAAGGTTGAATCCTTCAGTCTTTCTCTTTCAAGTCCTGACATTGCAAGGTTTATAATTGGATATGGTCAGGTATTACCAGATTCTCTAGATGATATAACGGTTGAAATGGAAAAAACTTATCCACCTGAAGATTGTTTAGTTGAAGGTAGCTCTGTAGACGAGTCTTTGTCAGAAGGCGATGATGCTAGAGATGCAATTATTCGTGATCTTTTGGCGGCGGATATGCAAGAAAGTATAAAAAGTGGTTGCCGATCAAAAAAATACAAAAAAAGTGCCAAGAAAAAACCAAATAACGCAGCTTATGATTATACTTATCATGGTTTATCCGAAACTAAAGAAGCGGGGCCAAAAGAAGAGCCTTCGTTTATGAGAATTTGTGATGTTAATTCAGATAAGGGAATAGATTGTATTATTTTATATAGGCCTAAAAGCGAGCCAATTCCGGAATTTTTCTACAAAGAGGACGAGCATATTCAAAGGTGGTTTGATAAGCCCAAAGAGTCTTTTAGGCGTTATCAGGCAAGAAAACTAAAAAAAAGCCACGGCAAGAATGTTGTTCCTGATTCTCATTATGAATATGGTTGCATAATGCATAGATTTTCAAGAGAGGTTGATGCGAATATGTGGGCCTTTGGAGTTGCGTCAGAATACTTATCTGATTCAGGTACAGATAATTTTTGTATTGTTGTTTCTGGAGAGTTGCACCGGAGCACTGGGGAGTGTTTGTTTGGTACTTTTAATTTTACATTTGAAGAACTTAAAGATGGTATCAAGAGCTGTTACCATCGTTGTTTTCACAGAATTAAAGCAAAAGACTTTTTAAAGGGTTATAGAAGGACAATTCACCAGGAGATTGTAGCTTGCGCTTGTGCTTGATCTGAAAGTGAAAAAAGGTTGGACGTTTTGTTATTGATTTAAATAGCATTAAAACGATAATAGACTTGGAGGTTATTGTGGGTTTTAAAAAAATATTTTTAACATTTTTACTATTATCAAAATCAATTTGTTTGTTTTCGGCTGGTCGCGCGGTTGAGGGTGAAATGGGTGCCCTAAAAGTTAAGATTGTAAGAGCTAAAGAGTTTAAAAAGATTCCAAGATCATTCAAAGATAGGTCTTTGGCATATTCTTTTTTAATGCAAGAAAAACTGATGCAAACTTTGAGAAAGCTTATACCGGCCACAAGGAGAATAATTGAAATAAGGGAGGCGCGAAATGCCATGATGGGCACTCCTGAAAAAACAGCTGAAGCGCACCACGATGGTTGTAGCTATAAAGTAATGTTCTTTAAAGATTTTGGGGATATAGCGAATTCTCCAGAGGAAGTTTCTGGCTGTATGGACTTAAGTTTAGAAGAAAAAAGTGTAATTGAGTATCTATTTAATAATCCATGTTTGGCTTCGGAAGAAATTATTGATTTTTTTAGGGGTAGCGGAAATCCATTTTTGTTTAAGACTGCATTGCTTTTGTCATTTACCAAAGAGATTTTTCGCCAAACAGTTATAGTAAGAGACTGCTTGCAAAAGATTGTTTTTTGTGTTGCAGCAGAAGGAGACGAAAGCTTATATGGTGCTTATGATTGGTGTAGGGAGGAGTTCCAAGGATATCGTTTTCTTTCTTGTTGGAATGATTGTCGGCCTGGGGCAACTCTTATTGCCGATACAAATTTTGTAACAGATCCAAAACACATTAGAGCCGTTGAAATTTTTGAGAGAGCTCTTGAGGAATATGCCACAATACGTGAAGAAATAAATAGATTATATTCAAGAGCCGTGGAAAACATAAACTGTAGCAGGGTGTTTATTTTGCCTAGAAAGTCCTTAGATGGTCTTGTTACAGAAGAAAAGAACTTAGATTTAGCATCCTTTATATTGGGTTATAATCAACCGTTTCCACCGTCTTTGGATGCCGTTTCTGTAGATTTTGATGCTGTTGTTGCCGGTGAAGGAGCTGTCGATGGTGCAGTAGCTGATTCTTCAGCAGAAGATGAAGCTAGAGTTGTTGCTATTAGAGAACTTCTTGAACAAGAGCGCAGGAAAAAAGCTGCTGAGGCGAAAAAAGAGAAAGATAGAGAACGAAAAAAAGCGAGAAGAAGGGCTAAAGCCAGAGAAAAGGTTTTGGCTGGTGCGGCAGCTGTTGGAGTTGAGCCAGCGGCAGCAAGAGAAAAACTTCCATTTATTGTTATTTCTGATGATAGAGCTGATGAAAACATAGATCATATTATTTTGTACAGAACTGAGAGGCGGTCCATTGGCCAATTTTTATATACAGAAAACGAACATGTTCAAAAATGGTTTGAGAGTCCTGAGGAGTCTTTTGAGCATTATAGAAGAAGAATTTTAGTAAAAAGCCGCGGGTCAAGAGTTATTCCTGATTCTTATTACCAATATGGTTGTGTTATGCATAGATTTTCAAGAGAGGTTGAAGCTAATATGTGGGATTTTGGAGTTGCTTCAGGGTGGTCACCTAATCCAGGAGTTGTAGAACCTCTTCCACAAATTGTTGTTCCAGGAGAGCTTCATAAACGTGATGGAGAGAGGTTGTTTGGTATGTTTGCATTTACATTTGAAATTCTTCCAGAAGGAACAAAAAGGTGCTTTCATCGTTGCTTTCACAAAATGCCAAAAATAAACTTTTTAAAAGGTAAGGCTGAAAGAATTTACTGGCAGGTTGAGGCCTCTGATTATCTTGATTTAGAGGCTGTAGAAGCTTAATAGATAAAAAGGCCGAATTGCAATTCGGCCTTTTTATCATTATAAATTTATTAATCTTTATGTCTCAGATTTCTGGATATAGATGAAAATTTTTCTCCATGCATACAGCTTCTTCATATGGGCTCAGGCTTTCTGTTTTCTTGCAAGCTCTTGAGTTTGCAAGAAAGTCTCTCTTGTAAATAGCAAAGTTATTTTCTTCGGAAAAAAATTGTCTTATATCAGGATTTATTTTTTCATCAGCATTTCCCTGCGCGTAGTAAATTTTGTCTTCAAATTTTAAATTATATCTCGGTAATGCGGTATGTATTCCATATTCATGGGCAAGTCTTTGTTGGTCTTCTGGAATTGTATCAAGCCTAAGTTCTGGAATTCCTCGTAATAATTCTAAGAGTTCTTGTGCAAGTCTTTGTGCATTTTCTTGCCCTTCTGATGGATAAACAACAATGCGTGGAAACAATTGGCTGTCTATAAATACTGCTCTGTCATAATTGAATGAAAATTTTAAAGTACTTATAAGGCTGGAAAATGCTGGGTCGGCATTGGCTTTTTCTACTATTCTTCTTATTGTTTCTCTAGTGTGTTCTTCTCCAAGAGTTGGCATAATATGAATTTTATACAACTTTGTTAGTTGTTCTCTTTGCCTTAACTCTTCAATAGGATCCTCGAATTTTTTAAGAATAGACTCTGTTGTCTGATTTATTCGTGTGCCACTGAAAATAGGACCGGCAACAAAATAAAAAATAAAATCTCTTCTATAAAAAATACGAGCTTTTTTATCAGTTAGTCTATTTAGAAATTCGTTCCATCTTGTTATTTCTTCTTCTCGCTGCCTTATTTGAGCTTTTGTGTTTACGAGTATTGATTCATCGTACGTATTTAACAAGTCTCGAAGTCTGCTGTGTTCAGCTGTAAATTTGTTTTTTCCACGATCAAAAACAGGATATCTGCTTTTGTGTCCAGAAATATGTTCTAGCCATGCTCTGTAATATTCATTTATATTTGGAGGTTCAAATGTTGTGTCAAAAAGGGTATGCATAATTTTATCTTTATGGTGCATGCCATGTGCCATATCGTATTGTAGGCATTGTGTTACAAATTCAGACCATACTAGGAAAAAATATTGTGAACTGTATTGAGAGTAGTCATCTGAAAGAAGTTCTTTTACGTGGAGCCACTTGTCTAAAGCCTTAGTTATTGTTTTTTGTTGTGTAACTTCTTCTAATGCTTCCCTAACTTCTTTTATTAGCCCATCGTCTCCATCACCTACTAAAAGTTCTTTTGATGGCATTAATATATCAATTTCTGGTTCTGGGCCAGCAGCTACCTCTTTGTCGGTTCTGGCTTCTGGGGTTATTGACTCTGATTCGGTGCCACCGCCTTCCATCTCTTCGAATGTTGCTAATATGCTGGCCACTCGCCTTGGTATCGGGGCTCTTAACGCGGCGCAAAAACATTGTGGGCTTATTTGTAGAAGCAAGAAAAAAAGAATTACGTAAAAAACCGTGCTTTTCATTACAATTTCTCCTGACTTTTTTTATGACTTTTTATAGTTCTTTATTCAATGCTACAAAAAAAATGGGTACGCCTGTCAATCTTTTGGAAAGTTTTTTGCTTTTATGATAACCTTTTCGTATTAGTTTTATATTAAATATTTACTTTTAAGGGGTCTGATTTTTAGACTGTATAAAAAATGAAAATTAACCCTTTGAGATGGAGCAAATCATGATAGCAAACTTACTAGCAAAAGTTTTTGGAACTGCCAACTCTAGGCAGCTTAAAAAAATGCAACCGATGGTTGATAAAATCAATTCTTTAGAGCCAGATATTAGTGCATTAACAGACGAACAACTATCTTTAAAAACCAATGAATTTCGTGAACAATTAAGCCAAGGCAAAACGTTGAAAGACATTATGCCAGAGGCTTTTGCCGTTGTTAGAGAAACAGCAAAAAGAAAATTGGGCGAGCGCCCATATGATGTTCAACTCATGGGTGGAATAGTTTTGTTTGAAAGTAGCATTGCTGAAATGAAAACTGGTGAGGGAAAAACATTAACAGCTACACTTCCCTTGTATTTGCATGCTTTGGCTGGAAAAGGGGCGCACCTTGTCACGGTCAATGATTATTTGGCTCGTCGTGATGCAGAATGGATGGCACCAATTTATAACCATCTGGGACTTTCTGTTGCGGCACTTTACAATTCGATGGAAGATGACGAGCGAAAAAAAGCTTATCAATGTGATATTTTATATGCGACGAACAATGAATTAGGCTTTGATTATTTGCGCGACAATATGAAGTTCCGTATAGAAGATTATGTACAGCGTGATTTATACTATGCAATTGTTGACGAAGTTGACTCAATTTTGATTGATGAAGCTCGGACCCCGCTTATTATTTCTGGACCTTCGAATGAGGGTAGCAAGTTGTATTTGACTGCGGACAAAGTTGTAAGGCGCTTGGACAAAGAACAAGATTATGAAATTGACGAAAAAGCTCGCTCTGTACAGCTTACAGAGTCTGGAAATGACAAGGTAGAGAGAGACTTTGGAATTAAAAATTTGTATGCAATTGAAAATTTGAACTATTTGCACCATATTACACAGGCCTTAAAAGCAAACACTTTGTTTAAGCTTGATGTTGATTACATGGTTAGGGATAACCAGGTTTTAATTGTCGACGAGTTTACTGGGCGTGTTTTGTCTGGACGTAGATATAGTGATGGTTTGCACCAGGCTCTTGAGGCAAAAGAGGGGGTAAAAATTGAAAGAGAGAGTCAAACACTGGCTTCTATTACACTCCAAAATTATTTTAGACTTTATAAAAACTTGTCCGGGATGACTGGTACTGCAGCTACAGAAGCTGAAGAGTTTCATAGAATTTATAGCCTGGGTGTTGTTTCTGTTCCAACCAATAGACCGTTGGTTCGTGATGACAAATCTGATCTTATATTTTTATCAAAAAAAGCAAAATATAAAGCTGTTGTTGAAGACATTCTTGAGCGTCGTAAAAAGGGTCAACCTGTTTTAATAGGCACGGTAGCCGTTGAGACTTCCGAGCTTTTGAGTGGAATTTTGACCAGCAGTGGTATTCCTCACAACGTTTTAAATGCAAAGCAGCATGAGCGGGAAGCAGATGTTATTGCAGAGGCCGGACACGCTGGAAAAATTACTATTGCTACCAATATGGCTGGTCGAGGGACCGATATTAAATTAAGCGAAGAATCAAAAAAGGCAGGGGGTTTGTATATTTTGGGTACAGAGCGTCATGAAAGTAGACGCATTGATAATCAGCTGCGTGGTAGATCTGGGCGACAAGGAGACCCTGGTGAGTCTAGATTTTATATAGCTTTAGAAGATGACGTAATTCGAATTTTTGCAGGAGACTCAATACGCAAAAACATGAAACGTTGGGGAATGGGTGAGGACGAAACAATTGAGTCTAAGTCTGTTTCGAAGTTAATTGAGCGGGCGCAAGAAAAAGTTGAAAAGCATAACTTTGACATTCGTAAGCATCTTATTGAGTACGATGATGTTCTTAACCAACATCGTACCGTTATTTATGGTCAAAGACGAGATGTTTTAGCAAGTGAGCGCGACATTTATGAGGTTGTTAGAGATCTTATTGTTGGTATGGTACAAGATGTTATTTCTTGGTATTGTCCAAAACGCTCATTGGAGCGTGAGCAGATTGACACGGTTTTTGGGGTTTTAAGCAGAATGACAAGTCTTGAAAAGTCTGTCTTTGAAAATGCGAGTCTTGGGTTTGAGAATAGTGATATGTTCAAAAAAGACCTTATTAATTTCTTGTTGATTAAGTATTCAGAGTATCGTGGCTTACAAAATCAAGAAATGATAAAAGAGGCGGAAAAGTGGCTCATGCTTGAAACCATTGACCAAGCGTGGAAACAGCATATGTTGAATATTGACAACTTAAAAGAAGGCATAAATTTACGCAGTTGGGGCCAAAAAAACCCTCTTATTGAGTATAAGCGAGAGGCGTTTGCAATGTTCCAAGAAATGATGGTGCAAATACGCAGCGACGTTGTTCACCATATTTTCCATCTCAAACTTGATCAATTTAGTAGCCAAGATATCGAGGAAAAAAGAGAAAAGGAACTTGACCAAATTAGTATGAGCTCTGGTTCCGGTGGTTCAAAAAAAGAGCCGCGTCGAGTTGAAAAAATTGGCAGAAATGACCCCTGTCCATGTGGATCGGATAAAAAATACAAAAAATGTTGTGGAAAAGAGGCTTAAAGGGCTGCATGAAAAAAATTATTTTTACTTTGTTTGGCTTTATGTTGTTTTTTGCATCAGAGGTTATTGTATGTGGCGATGGAGTAAAAAAAAGAACATGTTTAGGCTATATTTGTTCTTTTTTGTGTCCATGTTGTTGTTTTAATAAAAAACAATCATCAGGTAGCGGTGATAGATTAGAAAGTAGCCCATTGCTTGTAAAGCCTCCTTTAGTTGTACATTCCTCTGCTTCAAGAGCTGCTAATCCAGGAATTGTTGATCCAGAAGCTGCAGAAAGAAGTTTTTTTTATGAAGACCATCCAAATGCCCCCGGTGAAGGAGGAGTTTGGTTTTGAGGTTCTTTTATGCCTGAACAGAGAGGTTCTATTGGATGAGGTTGTTCATTGTATAAAGTAATATTAGCATCCGTTTTACATTAGCCAACTTTAATTTTCGGCTTGTTTGTTCTGATTCCTAGCATTAGCAACGAATGTGTCATTACTACACTCAAATTCGTAAGCAGATTGCAAAATATTTTGTATGTCAGAATATTGTGGCACCCAGCCCAATACGTCCGCAGCTTTGCTGTTGTCGGCAATTAGTACTGGAGGGTCACCTTCACGGCGTTTTATTGAAGTTGTTTGTATTTTTGCTTGTGTAACAAGCTCAACTTCTTTAATCATTTCTTGTACAGAGTGTCCTTGCCCAGAGCCCAAATTAAACGCGTCAGATTTTTGTCCTGAAAGCAAATATTCCAAAGCCTTGCAATGAGCGTCGGCAATATCAAGAACATGTAAATAGTCTCGAATGCACGTTCCATCTGGGGTTGGGTAATCGTCACCAAAAATTTTAAATGTATTACCATTTTCTGCTGCGCGTAGTAAAAGGGGGATAATGTGGGATTCTGGATTATGTCTTTCACCAAGACCATGTTCTGGCAACGCTCCGGCTGCGTTAAAATATCGCAGCGACACGTGTTCCAATCCATAAGCTCTGTTAAAGTCTTCAAGGGCCATTTCGATTATCATTTTTGTTCTACCGTATGGGCTCACGGGATTCTTTTGATGTGTTTCGACAAGGGGAAGACGTTGTGGTTTTCCGTAAGTTGCGCAGCTTGAAGAAAAAATGAATTTATTAACATTATGTTTTAGCATTGTCTGAAGGAGAGAAATGGTTTTTGAGACGTTGTTGTGGTAAAACCTTGCAGGGTCTTGTACCGAATGACCAACTTCTATAAATGCTGCAAAATGCATAACAGCGACGGGGTTGTAGTGCTTAAAAGTTTCTTCCAAAATTGTTAAGTCTTCAATGTCACTCTTTACCAACGGCGCCCACGAAGCGCTCCATTCTTGTCCTTGGCAAAGATTGTCAATTATAACAACATTGTATCCACGTTGAGTAAGCAAATATGCCGAGTGTGACCCTATGTATCCTGCGCCACCTGTAACTAAAACCGTTGGTCTCATATGCAAACTCCTTCTTACAAGCATGAAAACCTATTTTTAATGGAATATAGTTCAACATGAGAAAAATAGAATTGCAAGCTTTTTTTGGTCATAAAGGAAATTTAAATAATTAGGTTAAAAATGGGCACAAAAAAGAGCCGGGATAAATTCCCGGCTCTTTACTTCTAAGTTGTAATTACTTCTATTGTGTTATGGTCTTTTTGCAGCATCAATTTGGCCTCTAAGAGTTGCGCATTTTGCTACTAGCGCGTCTACTTCAACACCAACGGCTTCGAATGCAGCTTTTTCAGCGGCTGTAGGTCCAACAGGTCCAGCAGGAGGTGTTGCTACTCTTGGTGGTGGTGTTACTCTTGGTGCTGATGTAGGTTTTGCTCCCCTTGTTCTTGGTGCTTGGCATTCAAATACAACAAGCGCTGCTAACCCGACGAATAATGTTAATAATAAAGTTTTTTTCATATTGTTTCCTTTCTGTTAATTAAAAGGAGAAACCAAATTTGCCCCATAGGCTCCACTTGTTCATAACTGTGTTGTCGAGTCCAAAGTCAAATGCTCCACCAAGGCCAACTATGCAAGGATAATCTTGGTCATCCCAGCGATATCCAAGGGCCAGGGATGTGTTGCATTTTATAATTGCTGGATGTGCTGCTGAGCAAAGGTCAAGGTCAGCTTCTTTTACTGTAGCACTGGAAAGAAGCATTTCTTGTGGATATTCGCCAGATGTTTTGGATGCGAATTCTTTATCTATAGTAGAAGCTGGAGAAATCGCTCCTGTATTATCAGTTATTGCTCCTGCTAGACTTGCGATTCCAATTGTGTCATCATAGGTTCCACTCAAAACAACTTTTTCAGCTTGTCTTGCAAGGATTCCAAATCCTAATTCACAGTCAAAACCTTCATTTACGTATACAAATGCGCAATTTCCAGCGACTGACATGCGAGGTGTTACTTTTACGTCTTTTGTTAAGTAGTTAATACCATCTTTGTAAGTTCCTGTTAAAACGTCTGCTTCACTTGCGTAATATTTCATGTAACGGGACCATGGTTTGCCGCGAAGGTCAAATGAACGTTTTTGTGTGCGTGCAAAGAGGTATTGTCCTTTACTATCTGCCTTGAATGCCAATGAACTGTCGCCTTTTTCATCTTCCCATATTTGTAACTTAGCGTGTCCGCCTGCTAGTATACCAAAGTGTCCACCGTGGCCGACAACTGGTTCAAACATATATTTTGCTTCTGGTTTGTTTCCGACAGGAATTAATACACCAACGTAGCTTTCAAGGTAGTTAGGATCTTCGATATCTTTGTATTTCCAACCAACGTTAAATACAACGTCGCCGATGCCCCACTTGGTTTGTTTGCCGTCAATTTTACCATATGTCCAGTTCTCTTGTTTGAACGCTGCTTCTACGGATGATGCGGTTGCTGTTGCTGTAACAATTGTTCCAGTTGTTGCTATTGTTTCATTCAATTTAATTTCAGCTGCAACGTATGTAATTGGAGCAGAAATGTCAAAGAAGAATGTGTCACCAAGGTCTTGTTTGTATCTTAGGCCAAATCCGTATGTTGTATACTCAGGCTTTAATACAATTGTGCTTTTAAATCCGTCGGATGCTATTCCAAGGTAATCGGCTAGAACGTCAACATCTGCGCCTTCTATTGTTGCAACGGTGATGCTGTCAGATCCGTGTGGAGAGAAGTAACGACCTAATTGTTTGTAGTTTGTTGATTTAGCAAAAAAGCCTGCTGCGTCGAATGATCCGCCTACGCCGTCTTTAGCTTTTTGTCCATCAAAAAATGCTGAGTATTCTGGAGTTGCTGGTTGGTACATTTGTGGAACTGAGAAGTAAGTTTTACTTTTTACTTCGTAGGGATGTGTTGGTGCTGTTATTGCATTATTCAAAGTTGTTACTGCTGCTAACAAGAGAAATAGTGGAATGTATCTTTTCATTCCGTGCTCCTTTTTTAAAAAAGGTTTAACATATACTCTTACAAAACTTATCAAATTTTTTAACATGTATCGGTTGGGTTAGTCAACTATTTATTTGTTTTAAGACAAAGTAGCTTTGTCACAAAGTATAGTTGATTTTTTTTCTATAGGCCCTCCTTTTGCTTAAAAATTCAAATTTTTTTTCAAAAACCTGTTACAGAATTTACTTCTACCACGATTTGGTATGTTCCGTCAATTATTTTAAACATTTTACTTTGTCTTTGAAAGTACGGAGTTAAATTTTTTTTTCAAGGTTAAATTTAAAAGAACGACAGGACTACGTTTAAATGAAAATTTTGTTTTTATGATACACTTATTTTAAATAGTGTTTTTACATGTCCATTATGTGGGCGAATAACGTTTTTCAATTGATTAGGTGCTTTTATGTTTTCAAGAGTAAAAGGGACTCGAGATTTTTTGGATTTAACCCTGTTTGATTTTTTTATTAAAAAAACATCCATACATGTAGAAAATTATAACTTTGAGCATATCGATACACCAATTTTGGAAACAACGGAGCTTTTTAAGCGTTCGCTTGGTACAAACACAGATGTTGTAAACAAAGAAATGTATGTTTTTGAAGGCTCAGAAGAGGGTGAAAAATCAATTTGTCTACGACCAGAAGTAACTGCTTCTACCATGCGTGCTTTTTTGGAAAATAATATTTCAAGTCTTCCTTGGAAAGTCTATTCATGGGGGCCGATGTTTCGCAAAGAGCGTCCTCAGCGAGGTAGGTATCGACAATTTCATCAGTTTAATATTGAGGCAATAGGGAGTGGGGAAATTTCTCTGGATGCAAATTTTATTGCGATGTTAGATCATTTGTTTTCAGAAGCCCTTATGTTGGACAATTATACTGTGCATGTTAATTTTCTAGGTTCTCCTGATGATCGAAAAGTATATAAAACAATCCTTGGAGATTTCTTAGACAAAAACAATAGTGCATTGTGTGGAAAGTGCAAAGAGCGACGCGAAAAAAACATTATGCGTGTGTTTGATTGTAAGCAAGAAGATTGTCAAAAATTATATAAAAAAGCTCCATATATAGTTGACTCGTTATCAGAAGAATCAAAAAAAGAGTGGGAGCAGTTGCAGTCTCTTCTTGAGTTATTATCCATTTCATTTTCTTATACTCCAACATTGGTGCGTGGTTTGGATTATTACAACAAAACAGTTTTTGAATTTTCAAGTACAGCGCTAGGAGCACAGAGTGCTTTTTGTGGTGGTGGCCGATATGATTATCTTGCTCAGGAGCTTGGAAGTAAGGAATGCTATCCATCATTTGGTGTTGCAATTGGAATTGAAAGGGTTTTAATTCTTTTGGAGCAAATTAAGGACAAGTTACCGTTGCCACACAAAAAACCTTTACACTTGTTTTTGCCGTTGAGTGAAAACCAATATTCACTTGCTTCGTTATTGGCTGATCATGTCCAAGCTGCAAATTTGTGTGTTGATATTTTGTTTGACAAGCCGTCGCTAAAAAGCATGATGCGTAAAGCAAATAAAATGGGCGCGTCATATGTTTTACTTGTTGGAGATGATGAGCAAAAAAACAACACAGTTGTGGTAAAAAACATGGTTTCTGGGACAGAGGAAACAATTGCACAAAATGATTTGGTTGGGCACTTGAAAAAGTAAATTAAAAACCAAAAAGCTTCATTAGTATGGTTCTACCGAAATAAAAAAATGGTGCCACAAATAAAATGCTATCAAGACGATCTAAAAGGCCTCCATGTCCAGGTAAAATACTTCCAGAGTCTTTAATTTTGGCCTTGCGCTTTAAGTAGGACTCAAAGAGATCACCTGCAAATGCTACAATGCATATTGCAATTGAGGTTATTATAACCAAAATGTGCGAAAATTGTTTTTCTGAGCTGGACAAGGCTAATGCCAAAATTATATATGAAAAAACAGCTGATCCAATTAAACCTTCCCATGATTTTTTTGGGCTGATCCGTGGTGCAATTAAGTGTTTGCCAAACTTTGTTCCAATAAAATAGGCCCCTGTATCGGCTGCAAATACAGAAATTAAAAGAAATGCAAAAAGCACACGGTATATTCCAGAATGGTTTAAAAGAATTAGTAAAATACATGGTGCAATTGGATACAGTGGGGTCAGGAGCCAGATCAATTTGTTTTTTTTTGCTAACTTTGGCCATTCAAATATCAAAATTAAAGTTAAGGCGGCTGCAATAATTATGGAAATAGCAATCGTAGGACATTGCTTATACAGAAGCCACAATAAAACTATTCCTACTATTCCGGTTATAACTCGTTTGTATACATTCTTCATTAAAAATTCTCCTGAACAAACGCATTTGGTATGTATGTTATTTTCCAATTTTTTTGCTCGACAAAAGCAACATCAAATCGAATTGCCTTGTCATACAAATTATTCTCAGCAATAAACATTTTTGCTGTGGCTATTATTTTTTTTTGTTTTGATTTTCTTATCAAGTCCGAGAATGGAACTGTTTCTTTTATTCGGGTTTTCACTTCTACAAAGGAGATTAGATCTCTTTTTTGTGCAATAATATCAACCTCTCCGCATCGTTTCGAATAATTTTTTGCGATTATTACAAAACCATCCTGCTCAAGGTATTGGGCAACATTTTTTTCTCCCTGATTTCCTAGTAATTTTCGCGATGAAAAATCAGAACTTGGAGACATAGTCTATTTTTTTTCGTCGTTTCGTTTTTTGTTTTCCTGGACTGGTTATATCCAAAATATCATTGGAGCTTTTATCTCGTAAGTTTTCGTATTGCTTTTTGAATGTTAAAGCCTTTTTGTTTTCTTCTTTTCGTTCTGTTTTTACCCATTTGATGTAGTTGGCTAATGGGCCTGGAGCATTTTTAGGGCGCTTATATTTTTTTGGATCTTTGTTTTTTGCGAGGATGTATCGCAATTCTTCAATTTTTTCTTTTGTGTTTTCTAGCCGTTTTTCAAATTGTTTTACAATTGAGTCAAGACGTTTTTCTGCGGCCTTTAAATTTTTCTTGTTTGCATGGAATTTAAATATTTCAACTTCGTTGTCAAAAAGTTTCTCCAGGCAATGCTTTAAAATTTTTGCTACGTCAGCTGTGTACTTTTTGTACAATTTTTTTCTTTGCAAAAAATTTTCTGCTAACAAAATTGCCTGTCTTGTAACCGATTGGTCTCTGTCGTGGTCTGGAAGTCTGTAAACATGACACAATATAGCTCTATATTCAACCTCTTCCGTGTCTGTACTTCCTGGGTATAACAGTGCAAATTCTGTGTATAATGTTCCAGCTTTTTCAAGGTCTTCTTTTTCAAAGTATGTGTTTGCAAGCTTAAGTTTTAAATTTTTTAGTTTTTGCGTGTCAGAGCAGATTGAAGTTTTTCTTTCAAGACAACGGGCAACCATTCTCAAGTTTTTTTGCTGTTTGTACAATAATATTGCTTCATCCAGTTCAGTATCGCTCAGAGATTTATAACTTTTTCGAAGAACTTCCGGAAGATTGGCCAGCTTTTTCCACTTTGGTTTTTTTATGACTTTTTTTGAAACCTGTTGTTTTTCTTTTGCTTTTTGATATTTGTTTTTTCTTTTTTTTGCCTTTGTTTGTGTTTTGTTTTTATCGGAGCTTTTCGTAGCTAAGGTGTGGCTGGTGAGTGGGCTTGTTAAAAAACAAGCAAACATGATTAATAAAAAAATATTTTTTGTGGACATAACAGATCCTGTTGTATTAAAAAGTAAGAAGCAATCAATATTTTTATCAACGTAATGGTTTAAGGTACCATAGCTTCTACCACGAGGCAAGACACAGGTACAGTTTGTGATATAATGGTGGAATGAAAAATAAAAAACGAACAAAAAAGGACCTACAATGAAAAGTTTGGGTGAATTTCTTGTTGAAAAAAAGATAATTACACAAGAGCAACTTCAGCTTTCTTCTGAAGAAGCAGAAAAGGGAAAAGAGTCATTCCACGAATATTTGCTAAAAAATAAGGTTATCACTGATCAGCAGCTTGCTAAAGCCTTGGCCGAATATTCTTCATTTCAGTATGTAGAAAAAATTACTGACAAAATGACAGAACCTTCATTGCTTGCAAAAACAACTTTTAAATTTTTACGAGACAATGCGATAATTCCAATCGAACAAGACAAACAGATTTTAATTCTTACGGCAAACCCTCTGGATTTTCAACCTCTTGATGAACTTAATATAATTCTAGGCGGAAACGCTGTTTATGCTGTTTCTACAAGGGCGGTTATCATTGACGGTGTTAATAGATTTTATCCTCTTGAAGAGACCAGTCAAATGATGGAAGAGCTTGAGGATGAAGACCCAGAAACATTAGAGTTTGAAGAGATTGATGAAAAAGATATTTTGGGAATGGCAAGCGAAGCCCCTATTATCAAGCTTGTAAATCACATTCTCTTTCAGGCTGTAAAGCGTGAGGCATCTGATATTCATATTGAACCACAGGAAAAAGAGGTAAGAGTTAGATATCGTGTTGATGGTGTTATGTATTCAGTTTTAACTCCACCAAAAAGAGTTCAGGGGGCGTTAATTTCACGTATCAAAATCATGGCAAATCTCAATATAGCAGAAAAAAGAAAGCCACAGGATGGAAGAATTCAGATAAAAATTGCTGACAGGTCAATTGATCTTCGTGTGTCTGTTCTTCCAATAATTTTTGGTGAATCTATTGTAATGCGTCTTTTTGATCAAACAAAATCAATTGAAACCTTGAAAAAATTAGGATTCAATAAAAGAGATTACGATATTGTTCACAAGTCAATAACCAGGCCAAATGGTATTGTATTTACGTCTGGTCCAACGGGCTCTGGTAAAACAACAACGTTATATTCTATTTTGAGTTTATTAAATCGCCCAGAAGTTAATATAATTACGGTTGAAGATCCCGTTGAATACCAGCTAGCAGGACTTTCTCAGGTTGCTGTGAGGGAAAAAGTTGATCTTACCTTTGCTAATGCACTTCGTTCTATTTTACGTCAGGATCCTGATATTATAATGATTGGTGAAACTCGAGATCAGGAAACGGCGCAAATAGCTATCCGGGCTGCGCTAACAGGGCA
Source organism: bacterium (assembly GCA_018647505.1). Lineage (GTDB taxonomy): Bacteria > Babelota > Babeliae > Babelales > JABGSX01 > JABGSX01. Next base: position 52,732 of record JABGSX010000013.1, read on the forward strand.
CCTTGTGTTGAGCACGATTCATACAAATAGTGCTGCTGCCACAGTTACTCGTTTGATCGATATGGGTATCGAGCCATTTCTTGTCTCGTCTTCAGTTATTTGTATCATCGCTCAAAGACTTGTCAGGCAGCTTTGTGATAAGTGCAAAAAAGAATATAAACCAACAAGCGAGATTTTAAAACTTATCGGTCTAACAGAAAAAGACGTCAAAGGTGCGACTCTGTACAAGGCCAAGGGTTGTGAGGAATGTTCTTTTTCTGGCTATAAAGGCCGGTTGGCAATTTTTGAAGTTATGGAAATTACTGAAAAAATCGCTGAATTAACAATAGAACGGACAGACATGCTTTCAATACGCAAGTTGGCAATTGAGCAGGGAATGACAACCTTGCTTCAAGATGGAATAGAAAAGGTAAAGCAGGGACTTACAACTACAGAAGAGGTTCTTACTGTTGCATCAAGCTTGTGATCCAATTGTCGGCTGATTTTTTTTGCGTAGGGTTGAGATGAGACGTTTTTTTCGTCGTGGATTTTATCTTCTCGAGCTTGTCGTTTTGGTTGGCATAATAAGTTTTTTGGCGCTTGTGAGTGTCCCGCGTCTAGGCTTTATTAAAAGTGCGATGGTAAGGGCCGAAATGGATAAGCTTTATTCAACTTTTTTGTATGCGCAGCAATTATCTATTGTCGAAAATAAGCAAAAAACGCTAACATTCGATACACAAAAAAATGTATATCATTTTGAGGGAAAAACGTATCCATTGCCGCATAAAATCACTTTTGGAGTTTTACCCCGGGTTTTAGGGTCGCCTTCTAATCCTAACAAAGTTCTTAAGCGTGGGGTTTCCTATGCGCATAAATCTGTTGAGTTTTATCCTTCGGGGATAGTCAAGCCTGGAATGGCCTGCTTGGTTGACCTCTCTGAAAACTATATGTGTTGTATAAGTTCTTCTGTCGCGCAAGTTTCCTATATTAGGCGCTATGAATACAAAGGGTCCTGGAGACAGATTTAATGTTTTTAAAATGGTTGTGGGCATTTACTAAAATAATTTTTGCAGTAGCGTGTGGTGTTTTGCTTTCTTTGTATTTGCTTGAGAGAGATGATCGAATACAACAGACAATAGAAAAGCACTTCTTTTGCTCTCTTCGCGAAAAATTGGGGTGTGAGGTTGAGGGGAACCTCAAAAAAGCCAGCTTATTTTCTTCCTGTTTTGTAATTGATAATTTTAATGTGGTAAAAAAAGATAAACAAGGAAAAACTAAGTGGCGGTGCTTTTGCAAAAAGTTTGAAATGCATTTTTCATGGATAGACTGTTTTGCTTTGGGTTGGATAAATGCCAAAGTAATATATAACAATCTAGACGCTTATTCGGAGTTTGTTGATGGTGAGCTTTTGATGCAAAAAGATGTCTCTGCATTTCTTGATTTGCCCGCGCCGGTTCCACTAAGTATAAAGTCAGTTTCTGTTGTTAAAGGACACTTGAATTTTTTTGACGTAAAGACACGCATGTCTTTTGTTATGGACTTTAACAGTGATTCTGGAAGAATGCGTAATATATTGAGAAATAACATAAAGATTAAAGATGGCTCTTTGCGCGGTCCTAACAAAACATTTTTAAGATCGTTGCAAGGAACTTTTTGGTATGATTTTAGGTACGATAGAATCATATCGGGGTCTGTAGACTGCACGGCGAGTTTTCCAATTTTACAAAAAGATGATGATAATGTTCTTGTTTTTGGAAAGTGGAATTTGGAAGCAGGTGAGTTTGGTATTTACAACAAGGATCATTCTTTTGTTGTATCTCCAATTGAGTTGAAATTTAAAAACGGAAAAACATGCTTTGATATCCAAGCAAGATCATCTATAGACAATATTATAAAAATTTTTCAAAAGAGTGATGTGAATTTTGCTCATGGTGATGCGAATGTTGCGGCCTGTGGCTACGTTGAGAATGGTGTTTTTAGTATAAAAGGTGATGCCAATATAGACTTGTCCAAGTACAAAAACTTCAACATTGAAAATATAATATTTGGTTTTTTAGGTAACAATGAAGGCTTTTCTGGTACGGCGGCGGTTCCAGCCGTTGGCTTTTCAGGAGACTGGACGTGGGATACAAAGCGTGAGCGTGGTGATGCTGTGATTACCAATGTTATCCCAATTAGCATAATGTCTAACAGATATTGGAAAACTTTGAGTGGAGATATTAAGGCAAAAGTTTCTGTAGATAAAGATTTTAACGTTGCCGGGACGTACGATTGTATTGCAACACATACAAAGTTGGGGACAAAAATAAAAACAAGTGGGACAGTCTCGTACGACAAAAAGATGGTAAAAACTGTTGGGCAGACAAATAGATATTTATATGAATTAGACTTTTGTACAGACCCAAAAATTTTACTTAAAAAGATTTTTTTCTCAGATAAAAATGGAAATATTTTTATCAACATTTTTACTAAAAAAGGAAAAAATTTAAATGGCACCGTTACATTTGAGGGTCTGAAGGAATTTCTTTCAATTTATTTTGATACAGAAATTTCTGGCGAGGGAGCGCTGGATCTTAGCGGTTGTGTATCTTCAAAAAAAATAGATTTGCGAATAGATCTGAAAGATGGAAATATTCGGCTTCCAAAAACTTATAGCTTTGTTAAAGACTTTGGGTGTTTGGCTGTGCTTGACCTTGAAAAAAGAGAATTGGAAATAGAGGGAGCAAGGGTTGGCTTTCATGATGGAGAAATTACATGCAAAAGAATATGTGCAGAGTTTTCTGATGCTTGGGAATTGGATACGCTTTGTATTCCTATGTGTATAAATGATCTTTTTGTAAACCTGGAGCAAGAGTTGTTTGTTTCCATTTCCGGAAACTTGTTGCTTAATAAGAAGAAAAATAATATTTCAGATTTGGGTGGATTTTTGATATTAAATAGTTCGCAATTTAATCAGAATATTTTTTCATCTGCGTTTAAGCGAAAAATTGTGGGAATTGCTACCAGCCCCTTTGAGAAACAACTATATGATGCGGTTATTGATATAGATTTAGTTACATATAAACCAATGCGGGTTAAAACTTCATTTTTAGAAACAAAAGCCCATTGTGATCTTAAAATTAACAAAACTCTTCTTAATCCTGAGATTGTTGGCACAATTCAACTTGAGGGTGGCTTTTTATCGTTTCCATACAAAAATCTTAACATTACCAATGGAACAATTTTCTTTTTCCCTGGACAAACGAAAGACCCAACAATTGAGCTTGAGGCTAAAAATAAGGTAAAGAGATATAATGTTGGCCTGAATGTAGAGGGTTCACTGCTAAACCCCCATATTATGTTTGAATCTAATCCTTCTCTTACCGATGAGCAAATTGTTGCATTGTTATTGGCGGGCACGGAGGATGATTCTCTAAACATTGTTGTACCAACCTTGCTTATGCAGAATATTAAAAACATTGTGTTAAGCAATGATCAGACAAAATCTAAACTAGATAAATGTTTTGATGCGTTGTTAAAACCCCTTAAGAGTGTTCGACTTGTTCCAAAATTTAGTGATCAGACTGGTCGTGGTGGATTACGCGGTGCTGTGGAAATAGACGTTAGTGACAGACTTCGGGCTCTTGTAGAAAAAAACTTTAGTTTGTCTGAGGACACAAGGTTTGAGGTAGAATATCTTCTTACTGATGAGGTTGGACTGAAGGCTGTTAAGGATGAGCGCGGTGATCTTGGTGGCGAGATTGAAATGCGTTGGAAGTTTTGAATCTGTTCTTATTGAATCCTGTCATTAAATTTGCGATTTTTAATATTATTTTGTATGAGTAATCAAGAATAAGTTTTTTGGCAGCTTGAAAAAAGGAAGATTGCGATGAAGTATAAATTTTTTTTAGTCATATCGTTTTTTGTATCATCTTTGTTCATAACCGATCTTTTCCCAACCACTTGGGCCTATTTTTCTCCTCATGACAATATAAAAGACAAGGTTCTGCAATATATGAAGAATGAGGAAAAATCAATTTGTGTGGCTGTATATTGGCTTACAGATAAGGATTATATTAACGAGGCCATAAAAGCTGTAAAACGTGGTGTAAAGGTTGAAATTATTGTTGATAAGGAGACAATGTCTTCTTACGTGCAAACGTTGAGAAAAAACATCATCAGACTAACGGACGCAGGAGTAAAAATTCTTGTTTATGGGGCATTTTATGGAACAATGCACAATAAGTTTTGTGTTTTCGAAAAAAACAAAGGAATTGGAAAGTTGGAGGGCAAGCCAAGAAGTATTGCGTACACAGGTTCATTTAATCTGACCTGGAAGGCAAATTTTGTAAACCAAGAAAACGTTATATTTTTTGATGATCCAGAGATTGTCAAATTGTACAAGGAGCGATTTAAAAGAATCAAGGCTGAAGTTACGTCTTTTGGACAGGAAGTGAACAGAGTAAAAAGAAGTATTAAAACTCGCTATGATCATAATTATGGAGATGATGAGAGTATTAATATAGAACCAGAGGACGCTCTATCTGGTGGTGACTATGATGATGAAGCGGAGGCTTTAGCGCAAGTTGCATAATTATTCATGGTGCCTAGCAAGAATGCCAGGCACCGGATGATTGTCTTTTTTATCAATAAGAAATTTGCAGTGTCATCCCGTTTTAAATGTTTGCTTTTTAAGTTGTTTGGTGATAGAACTTTGCTCCAACAAGTTTATTCTTTTCTTTGGCCTGGAGCATGCAGTGAAACACCCATTTTTCATTATAAACTCAATGATTTTCTTGTTTTTGGCATCTTTGTACCCCAGTACAAATGCACATGATTTTACTTTTGCTGTTGGACATTTTGCTGCTCGGGAGTTGCCGGCATATGAAAAGGAAAAACTTTTGCATGAATATGAAAAAAAACAAGCTGAGAGGTTTTCTGACAATGGTTTTTTTTCACGTATTGATTTTGTTCGACGGGAAGATTCTTTTCTAGGTCGTTCTCATGTTTTTCCTGCCCATAGACATGCAAATGACAATCAAGAAAATATTCAACGGGCAGAAGAGCTGCAACTACAAATTCGAATAGAGCAGGAACAAAAAAAGCAAGAACAACGACGAATAATAGAAAACCAAAGAAAAAGTGTTTGTGTGTTGTTTCATGCTGACTCTGTGCCGGTGGAAATAGTTGATCAGGTGAGAGGCGTTGGAAATGAGCATGATCAAATAATTTTTATAATCGATAAAATAAAAAATTCTCCTGACATGAAAAGATATTTTTGTGTACCAAGTGGAATTTTAAAAAGATA
>JABGSX010000014.1 GCA_018647505.1 bacterium
AGACTGGATTGAAGCACAAAAACTTTCGCGTGGAACGGTTCTCATGGGGCTTGAAAGCAATGCAACGGTATTGTCGGTTGTCCAAGCAGAAGAATTCTGTGATTCTTTTGCAATAGCTGTAGAGCCATATCCAAACTTTTTCATAACAAAGAAAAATCTTTTAGTTCACAATTTTGGTTTATCTGCAATGGTGCCAACTATTGTCAGGTCCGCATGAGTTGTAATACCTGCTACTATTGGTGTGGTAGAAAAATATTTATCATGGAAAAAAAGTAAAGAAGAGCCGTTTCCAGCCTCTCTCAGAAGCAAAAAAGATAAGCGAGAGCAGGCAAAAAAGCAACAGCGGCAAAAAAGAGTTACAAGCGGATGTGGATTTCCTCCACAGGAGGATCCAGATAAAGATAAGTATGAAAACAATCCTAAACATCATAAAAATGTTAGAGGTAATATAAGTCCTCCTCCTAAGTTTGGTCAAAAGGCTCTTGATAATTCTTTGTATGTAAAAACAAATGACAATGGATTACAGGTAAGGGTAGGGACAGAAAATGGAAAAATTATCACTTTTAGGGAGCATGTAAAAGGAAGATTTCATGGGTATGTTGATATATGGGAAAAGTTGAGCCATCGAACGCAAAGAGTTTTGAAAGATGCCCGATACGTAAATCATAGAGGAAAGATATTAATATGATTAGTAAAAAGTTTATTACATTAATACTTAACGAAAAGCAAAAGATAAAAATATTAGTTTCAAATAAAAAAAAATCAATTCTATGGTCAGGTGAGGGACATATAGTTTTTGAGGAAAACGGAAAAAAGATTAAGCTTTTTTCTAGCTCCTTTATTGGTCCAGTTATTGAAGACTTTTTAGATGCTCTTGTTTTTGGTGTGGAAGGACGGATTAATCTTCACGAATCGATAAATCAAGATGTTGGATATTTGTATAACCAGTTTTGGCAAAAGCGTGGAGAATTTGTGACAATTGAGAATGCATGGATTGGAGCATCTTATTTAGTGTTTGATTCTTCTGAAAATGATACCTGGATTTATAATGAAAGTGATCAAATTGTAATTGAAGTTACGCCTGCATATAGATGGCACTTTTTAGATGAATGTGATCGGATGGAGTATCCTGAGGAGTATTCTGACTTTGTGGAATATGATGAATTTATAAAAGACTATAAGCCAATACTTAAAACTTACATTAATAAGTCTACGGCTAAGAAATGGATAAGAATTTTAAAAAAGGCACAAAAAAAAATAGTAACGAAAGGGCAATACTTTACGATTTCTGAGACACCGAAGGAATAAATTATAAAATAACAAAAAACAGTCCTTATCAAGCTTTCTTGCCGTTCGTCCTGAGCAAGTCTGTAGGACGCCTCGAATGGGTATCTTCGAACGGTACGGATTCGTAACGTTTGTAAGCACAAAGAGTATTCTTCGTGCTTACAAGTTTCATATATTTGCTATTTAACGTCTGAGATAATGTCTTCCTTGGTAATTGTTGTCCATTTTTTCTCAACTTTTTCTGTTGTTGGGTCTATCAGTAAGAATGCAGGAAGGCCAAAGAGTTTATATTTTTCTTTAAGAACTTTTACCACATCTTTGTCTTTGAGGACTGTTTTGTTTCTTGACATGCATACTGCACAGTGTTCTGCCCAAAAGTCTACAAAAACATTTTTCTTTTCTTTTTTGGCAATTTCTAAAGCTTTAAAATAATTTGTGTGCCAGAAGTCTTCTTGGATTTGTTCTTTGGCGTAGAAAGTTTCCTTATATGATTGTGTGGCAAATGCAATTCCGACTACGATGAATATAAAGCCAAGAATATTTTTGATTTTTTTCCATGCTGGTGAAGTTGAGTCTTTTGCATTGATGAAATAATATGCGCCGGCAAGGAACATAAATCCAGATACAAACCATATTAAAATATTCCATGAAACAATGTTTTTTAGGTAATAAAAGCACATTCCAAAGAGTAAAAGACCAAATAGCTTTTTAACCTCATTCATCCAAGAACCTGCTCTAGGAAGCATGTTAATTGAACCTGAAAAAGTGCCAATAAGTAAAAGGGGAGAACTTACACCAATGCCAAAGCAGAACAACAGAGCAAATCCTAGCATCCAATTTTTTAAGGTTGCAACGACACTTAGCAATAAAACTAGCCCTGGAGAAAGGCACGGAGAGGCCATTGTTCCCATAGCTACTCCCAAAAGTAATGCAGCAACGAATGATCCACCTTTTACAGCTTTTTGTTTTGGTTGCAAGAATGAGGGTATGTAAACGTCATAAAAACCAAACATGGAAAGAGCAAGGTAAGATAGAAATAATACTAGTATAACCACAAATATTGGATTAGAAACGAGGCTTCCAAAGGTGTTTCCTCCAAGTGCTGCAAGAAGACCAAATATTGCAAAAGTTGTTGCCAAACCAAGAGTGTAACCAAAAGAAATAAAGAAGTTTCTTATAACAGATTTACTTGCTTGCCCTTGAACAATTCCAATTGTTATTGGAATCATAGGGTAAATACATGGTGTTAAGCTTAACAAAAGACCTAAAAGTAAAGCCAAAAGAAGCCGAATCCAAATTGAATTTGTGTGTTCAAGAAGGTCCGAAATTGTGTCAGATAGCCGTGATTCCTTGTGCGGGTTTTGTATGTCTTCGAGCTTTTCTTTTGGTTTATCTATTTCTTTTTGTGTTGTCGAGTGTTCGACTGGTTTTGTTTTGCCGGTTTCTGATATTGTTTCTTTAGGCTTATCAGCTACGGTTGCTTTTTTTGGGAAAAGCAGTTGCAATGATTCATTTTGTGCTTTTTTTGCGGTGTTTAAGTAATACGAAAAATTAACATAAGCAGTTCCGATATCCCCATCTTTTTTTGTTGCATCTAGAGAGAATTCGATTGGTTTATCCTTTTCTCCTCTATACGCAAGAATATCTTTTTTTGTTGAATGGTCATAAACGCTGTCTGTTTTTTTCGAGCTTTTCCAGGGTGACAAGGTTACTTTGGGATTATCTACGGAGAAATTGATATATTTTTTGTACAAAAGCTCGTTTTCTGAGACATCTATACTGGCTGTTATATGTAGAGAGTCGTTTCCATTTTGAGTTGTTTTGAATGTAACATTTGTATGCGTGTTTAGGAAGATCATTGATAGAGAAAAAAGTGTAATTATGTAGCGAGCAAAGTTTTTCATAGTTATCCTTTCTTGTGACTTAAAATATTAATTGATTGCTTTTTTTTATATATTTTTTAGACTATCCTTTTGTTCCGTTATGTGTGGACGATTTTTAGTAAAGTTGGGGCTATAGCTCAGTTGGTAGAGCGCATGAATGGCATTCATGAGGCCACCGGTTCGAATCCGGTTAGCTCCACCACTTTTATGTCTGTAAAATCTTAATAATACCATTTCCACTTTTTAACAATATTTTTCCTCCTCCGTCTCCAATTGTTCCTTGGATGTTTTTTCTAAGTTGATCTAGTGTTTTTTTGTTAATTTCCATGGTGTATTCTGCAAGAGAGATTTCATGTTCAGATATGATGCTTCCATTTTTTACGTGCGCAACAATATTGGCGTTAATATCTTTTGGTGCGAATAGTAAAATTTTTCCATTTTTTGTTACAAGTTCGTAGTGAGCGTCATTTTTAAATTGTTTAATGGCAGCTTTTATTGCTCCATTGTCTGTTTTTGCCCGAACATTTTTTGTTGTATCGCTAATGTCGATAATGCCGTTATCGGTTTTTACATCTATGTCACCGTTAGCATTTTTTATGGTTATTTTTCCATTATCTGTTTTGGCCTGAACATTTTTTGTTGTGTTGCTAATGTCAATTGCGCCATTATCAGTTTGTACATTTATGTCACCAGCAACATTTTTTATGGTTATTTTTCCATTTTTGTTTTGAATTAATTTAATTGTTGTTTGTTCCGGAACAATAAGATTAAAATCAACCTGTCCTTTTGTTTTTGGAGTTGCAAATTTTGTTGTTGCAAAAAGTAAGTTGTCATCCATTTCAACTTCAACAGATATATTATCAATTTCTTTTTCCGAAGCTTTTTTTACGGCTTCAAATGATATACTTTCTTGTTTCCAGGTTGTAACTGTTGTTGAGCCGTTGGTGTTGTTTATTTCTATTTCTATATGCTCTTGGGCAGGAAATTCTCTTGTCATTTGTTCGATTTTTTTGTCCGAGAATAAATTAGAAAACCATTGGGTGAGCGAAAAGCAGAATGTTGGAAGATTGTAAGCTAGCGTAAAGCATAAAAAAATACTATATAAAAAGTAACGATAGTTTTTTGTCATAGAAGTTCTTTCTTTAGTTTTAGGATGTGAATTATGACTAATAATTTTTTAAAAGCTACCAAAAATATTTCTAACATGCTAGAAGATGTCTTGATTAAATTTCCAATAAAAAAAATCATAGATAACTTATTGTTGGATGGAGCACAAGTTTTTTTAGTTGGTGGAGCCGTTCGGGACATGATTTTGGGCCATCAGTTGAAAGATCTGGATATTGAGATTCATAGATTGTCAGTTAAGCAGGTTGAACATATTTTGCAAAGGTATGGCAACGTTGATTTGGTTGGAAAATCGTTTGGGGTATTTAGAATTTGTGGCTTGGATGTCGATTGGTCTTTACCAAGGATAGATGAGTCTGGCAGAAAGCCAACGGTTCATATTGACCCGTCCATGGATATTGAAGTTGCTTTGCGTAGACGAGATCTTACCATGAATGCTATGGCGATAGATTTCGAAAAAAATGAACTAATTGATCCGTTCGATGGTATTCAAGATATGCAAGATAAAATTTTGCGAACACCAGATGTAAATTTTTTTGTTGAAGATCCATTGCGTTTTTTTAGGGTAATGCAATTTATTGGTCGATTTAAAATGTTTCCTGATAAAGAACTTAATAATGTTTGCAAGTCTATGGATTTTTCAAAAGTATCTTGTGAGCGTATTGAGCAGGAGTTTGAAAAGTTACTATTAAAAGGGGAAAAGCCTTCTTTGGCAATTGAATGGCTAAATTTAATTGGAAGGCTAAAAGATGTTTTGCCTGAGTTGGCAGATTTGATAGGTATTGAGCAAGGCAAAAAAACACATCCAGAAGGAGACGCATACGAGCATGTAAAACAGGTCCTTGATGTTGCGGCAAAGTTTCTATACCGCTCAAGAAAGGAAAAACAGGTTCTTATGTATACGGCTTTGGCTCATGATCTTGGAAAAAAGCCAACATTTTCAAAAGAGGGCGGAAAGATAAAATTTATTGGGCATGAGATAAAAGGAATTCCTTTGGCAAAAAAAATGCTAAAGAGAATAACCAAGAACAAAGGCTTAATTGAAAAAGTTTCGGTTTTAATTCGACATCACTTAAGGCCTGCGGATTTTGTTAGAAATGGAGCAAAAGATGTTGCCTATAAAAGGCTTGCTTATAAGCTTTCTATAAGTGGCTTGAATATGAAAATATTGGCCAAGCTTTCCAGAGCAGATGTTCTTGGGCGTGCTCAAAATCCAGAAGAATGCAAAAAGTTGCGAGCCCCAGAGGTTGCAGAGTTTTTGCGAAGAGCAAACAGGGCTCTTGTATTGCATAAACCGGAGGAGCCAATTTTAAAAGGTCGTGATCTTTTAGATGTAATGGAGCCAGGCCCAGAATTGGGCCGGCTCCTTAAAAAAGCATATGAGTTGCAAATTGAAAAAGGCATTAAAGATAAAGAAAAACTAAAAAAAAATGTTTTAATCTTGATCCATTCCTAGATGGAGCATTGTTGTGAAACTAATTTTACGTCCATATTGACACCCATCGTGCTGTCGTTACCAGCCTTCCATGCTTAATATAGCCTCTGTTCTGAAATCAATTGTGCGTCCATTTGTCCAGATTGTTTTTAGTTCACCATGATTGGCACCCAAAGTGTTGTTGTTATCTGTTACTTTTGCATTTTTAAATTTAGTTTTTTTTATGCTTTTTACCTTGTAAAAATTTGCTTCTTTAAGATCTGCATTTGTTAGGTCTGCATTATACAGGTTTGCTCCTTTAAATATTGCTCTATTTAGAAGTGCGCTTTTTAATGAGGCGTTTTTAAGATTTGCATTCTCAAAAGATGTTTCTGAAGTCCAATTGCTTTCGAGCTTTCCTGAATAAGCCCATCCGCCTGACGGCCGTTTTTTTGATCTTAATGTTGCATTGTTTAGTGATGTATTTTCAAAGTTTGTATTTGTGAAGGTTGATCCTGTCGCATCAACATAGTTCATTATAGAGTTTGAAAAGTCAAAGTTTGTAAGATTCATGCCTCTAATATTTGCGCGTGAAATATCAACATAGTTTAATTTTTTAAATTTTGTATTGCGTAAATCAGCACCATGCATTTCTGTGTTGTGTAGTGTAATATCTGTTAAATCTGTTTTTCCCCAGATTGTTTCATTTATTTTTGCATTTGTGAAATTGCAACCAGGTATTTTTGCATTTCTTATGTCTACGTAATTTAGTTGTGCACCTGTAAAGTCAGCTTCTGTAAAATCCATTTTGGAAATGACATTTCTATTTTTTGTGTCTTGGCCGCTAAAATTTGACCCTTTTAATATTGCGTTTTTGAATGTTGTTTTTTTGTTGTAAATAGAATTTTTTCTTTCAAATGAAACTCCCGTAAGATTAGCATAATTGAATGAAACCCCACTAAAGTTGGTTTTATTTTTTGTTATAGCATTTGAAAGATTAGAATTATCCATAATACAATTCTCAAAATTGCAGTTTTCAAGGGTAGACTTGCTTAAATTTGTACCTTTTAAAATTGAATTTTTGAAGCTTAAATTGCTTAGATTTTTATCGATCAATTTGGAATAAGAAAGATCACAATTTTCAATGTTTGATAACTTTGTATTGTTCAAGTCTGCAAAATTCATTTTTGTGTTATTAAATGTTTGTGTTGAAAGATCGTTAGAACCAAAAATTGAGTAATTCATGTTTGCATTTGTAAAGTTGCATTTTCCAATTTTTGCAGAACTTAAGTTTGTAAACGTTAAGTCTGAATCTGTAAAGTCTGCACCGGTAAAGTCAATACCAGAAAGATCTTTTATTTTTTTATCTAGAGTGTCTGATGTATATGTATGGTCGTTTTTGTATATTTTATTTTGGTAAGCGTAATAAATTGCAGAATTACCCTTTTTATCTTTTTTTGTTATGTCAGCTCCATTTTGTAAAAGCTTTTTAAACTCTTTTTTATAACCATATTTTGCGGCATACATTAGTGGGGTTGTTCCATTCGCATCTATGGGGTCTGGAAACAAATTTGCTTTTTTTATCCAGTCTATCCAATTGTTCATACCCCCTCTGTTTCCCTTTGATGAGTAAAATAATAAATTATACGCCCCGTTAATTTGTGAAACGGCTCCTTGATAGCCGTTATTCTGGTACAAGTCGTTACCATCTTTAACTTTTAGATCAAAGCAGGCGCCATTTCTAATTAATATATTTGATTCAGCTTCTGAAAGACCAGAAGTAGACCTAACGGCTTTCTTTAAAAAATCGCCATTTTCACAAATATCAACTCCATGTGTTGCCATATAGGCTATAGTTTTTTTGTATAAGCTTCCGTATATAGCTCTTTCAGCTTCATTGCTCATATGTTTGATCATTTTTAACAAATATTGTACGTTCATATCTTTTTTTGGTGGGGGAGTAAATATTTTTGATTTTTCTTTTAGATACTTTAGAATCTCTTTCGAAATGTATATTCCATCACATCGGTTATTTATTGTTTTTTTTAGACTTTTTTCTATTTTATCAATATCTAAGTCTTTTTTATTTATAGCGATTTTCAATGCTTTTAGGTTGCACTCATTAGATGCTTTTATTAGGTCGTCGGTTGAATTTGGACTCAAACAAAAAGAACAGCTAAGTAATATAATTTTAGTTAATAATATTTTTGCTTTCATTTATTTGCCTTCTTTTTTTAGGGTTACACTTCCACAAAATTTTGTTTTTTGCAGATTTGTTTTTCTAAAAGTTGTTGTTTTGTCATATTTAATATTGTTTCCTGCAAAATCCATGCCAACCATTATAGCCCCATCTAAAGACGCACCTCTTAGGTCCATTCCAGTAAGAATGTCATTTTGAACCGTTGCTTTTGGATTATTTTTTATGTCCGCAAATATTGTGTTATTAAGCTTTGTTCCGTTTAGCTTTGCATTGTTAAATACACACTTTGATAAGTTGTTGTTTGAGAGACTTCCTTTTTTAAAAATGGTTGATTGAAATATTGTGCTGTCTAGATTGCAGGCTTTAAATATTGGGGATTTTAATGTTGAGTATCCAAGGTCTGCATTGTTAAGATTGGATGAGTCAAAATTGGCTTGTTTAACTGCGGCTCCAACAAGGCTAATTCCTGCTAGACTGGCTTTTGTAAAGTCTACATTGGCTTTGTTTCCTATCTCAAATGTGCAGTTTTGCATTGATACTCCATTTAAGTTTGTTTTTTTAAATGAGCATCCAGAAAACCAACTTTCATCAAAGTTCAGGCCTCTCAAGTCGGCTCCGTCAAATGTGCAATTTGAGTATAACTTTCCTGTTAAATGTACCGGCGGTTGGGTTCCTTTTTGAACTTTGTCTTTAATGTACTTGCTAATTGAAGGTTTTTGTTTGCCGTTATAGTTTGTAAAGTCTAGCCCTGCAACTGATTGGTTTTTTGCTAGTTTTTCTAAATTGTTTCCATGTTCCAATTTTATATATGGCCATGTAAATTCATTATATTTTGAATTTCTAGATGTGATTTTTGAAATAGGTGAATACTCAATTTCAAATGTTTTTTCAGGTATTGCGTATGAATCTCTAACTTTATATGCTACGTCTTCAAGCTTTGAGCTTGTCGGTAAGATATTTTTTGTGCACCAACTTTGGTTTGTTTTTTTTGTTAAAGTACCAAAAACCATGCTTTGAAAATAATTATCTTCGTTGCAATTTTGAGAAGGATATACAGAAATGCAATCATTATTTTTTATTGGAAAAATTGAGCCACCGCCTTGTCCAAAATTTGGAATAATCCATAAATGATCTATTCCATTAAGTGAAGAGCTTTTTATTAATGCCATTGAGCCACCACAATTAATAGACCGTATAATTAATTTTGTCTGAGGATTTTGTCCGTTTATTCCCCACACACTTATTGGTTTGAAAGGGTCGTTGTTCATTAAAATTACATCTGCGTTTAACAAGCCAAATGAGGCAAAAAATATATATAAAATAATATGTTTCTTCATAAAAGTTTCCTTTGCTTAAATATCACGTACATATATAAAGTTCAAAGTTGTTTTCGCTGGGGATGGTTTTAAATATTTTGTACCATGGCGTAATAGTATATGTGGAGTGTTCATAGAATCTGCAATTACATAATGAGTTCTTTCTCTAGTTTTTAACACAAACATCATAGTCCAGTGGTGTGTTCCTGCTGCGTATGAGCCAAGAGAAAGTCTTCTTTGTGGTGCTATTTTTTTCTTTTCTTTTTTTGCTTTTTTTACATGTTCTTTGTGTAGTTCTGTTCTTATTTTCGAAATACTAAGCTTTTCGGTTTTGGCTCTATCTGTTTTATAACCTGGGTTTACAATAAATAATTCTTCAATTAATGCGACCTTTAATCTGTTTTCAAGGATGGCTAGCTCTAAGTCATTTAGCTCAGCAAATCTTTCTGTTGTTATGTCTGCCGGCTCTAGCCCTCTGGCTTGTAGTTCTTTTATTAGTAGTTCTTTTGGTCCTGGAGGTTGGCTTCCAGAATTCATTACAAAGCAGTGAAAAGTCGAATCAAATGTTGTTATAGCTTCTCTTAGAGAAACAAATGTAACGTAGTCGTCAAGGAATTCTGCCCCTTCTGTAAATAGATCTGATGGTGTAAATATAGTTGTTTTTGTATCGGGTTTTCCGTGTAAAAGTTTTCTTGGCTCAAATTCTTCTTCGTATACTCTTGTGACTTCTCCGTCAATGAGGTTTTCTCCGTTGCTATAAGCCCATTCTTCTCGCCATTCGATTGGCGTTTCATCTTCTTCTGTAAGGCCACTTGGCTTTTTCTTAATTCGAGCGTATGGTTCTCCTGTATCAAATTCACCATATTCTATTCTAACTTGAAGTTCTGAGAGTCCAGGTAAAAATGATAGTAGCGTGGTACGATTTCTAATATATGTTCGTATTGCCTCCCAGGCTGCATTTGCGTCTTCATATACGTCTGGAATATTTTTTGTATAAAAATATGCTTTTATCTCATTTTCGATGTCTGTAGCACTATAGCGGGCTCTGTTTTCTGGTGGTACAACTTCAATTGAATGTCTTTGCAAAGAATCTACTAATACATCTATAGAGACTCGTTCTGCTTTTTCATCTACGAGTGATACAACGATATTTTTTAATGCTTTTTCGTATGCTCCAAGTATTTTTGCTGGATTAATATCGGGTGGAACGTCATCGCCATCCATTGATGGTGAATCGGTTGAAGTATCTTTTACCCAATTGTATATTATCTCTATGCAGTCACGTCGCAAGCGAGGTCCCTCTACTTCTTTTCGCCATCTTCCGCACGGTGGGCCTGGGCCGAAAAGTTCCGCAATAATTGCAGGATCGTTTAGTTTTGCGATGTTGGCTTCTGATGTTTCAGGCTCATGTAGGGCCCGTAATAAATAAGTTCCATTTTTAAGAGAATGGTATCCACAGCTCAATCCACCACCACCGTCTGGCTTTGTTTGGTCGTATACCCTAACTTGAAAAACCTCTACTGGCGTGCCATCTATATCAAGAGAAAGAGTCTGGCCAAGCTTTAAAGGTTCTAGTTTTTGCAAAACAGTCGCTATTGCACGTTCTACTGGTGTGTGAAGGTATTCAATTTTTGCAAATTGTGGCTTTGGCATGGCTGGTGCATCAACGCGGATGAATTTTTCTGGTTGTGGTTCTGGAGCTTTTCCAATTCTTGCGGTGCGGAAAACTCCTTTTGGTGCAGGTTGCGCAGTATATGTTGATCTATGTTGTTTCGTTAAACTTCTAAGTTGTTCTTCTAGTCTATTGTAATCTTCGTTAAGTTTTTTAAGTTGTGTTTGAAAGTCATGTAATGTTGATCCTGCGGGTTTTATGTGTTGTGTCGTTGCAAAAATACAAGCGGTTATAATTATAAAAAATAATTTCTTCATTTTTTTTTCCTTTTTAAAGATTGTATAGTGTTTCTTGAATAAGGGCTTCATATACCATTTCATCCATAGTAAGTTTTCCTTCTTTTCCTGCGTGTTCTCGGCGTAGCCTATTTCTTTCTATTGTTAAGCTTGCTTTTATTTTGGCTTTAATTGCTGGTATTTCTCTTTCTAGGGTCGAATATAATTTTTCTGGAATTGTTTGTCTAATAACTCTAAGAACGTCCACATCAATAATTCGTGATGGAATTGAACATGAATCAGCGATAATAAAGTTTATTACGTTATAATATTTATAAACGGTTAAAACAAACCAATGGCCCCGTCCGCCAAAAAACTTATAAAAAGCTATTGTTTTATGAAAAATATTTTCTTTCGTTAAAGCCTTTAGCAAGTCTATGTATCCAAACCCAACATGGATTTTATCACTGCTTATAAGTCTTATAACTTCTGGTTCCTCTAGCCACTTGCCTTCGTCCTTTGCTTCTCGAGGCCGAGAGTCTAAGATTTGTTGTCTCCATTCGCCAACAGGAACTTCTCCAAACTTGCGCCTTAATTCACCTTGGTCTGTTAAAAGGGAAAGGCTGTCAGGATTTTCAAACGCATGGTCAATTGCCAGGGCGTTTTTAACTGTGTGGTAACCGCAACTTGCCATTCCACCGTTGCCTTCAAAATTTTGATTTGAAACATCCACTTGAAATACGTTAACAGTCATTCCATCTACAGAAGCTGTTAAAAGCTCTCCAATTTTTTTGGCCTCAAATGTTGGTAACGCGCTTGCTATTGTTGGTGGTGCTGGTGCAGGCTTGGCGTCTTCTTCTTCTTCTTCTTCTTCGCCAAATTGTGGTACTTTTGCCGCAAATTCATCTCGACATTCGTCGCTGCAAAAATGATATTTTCCGTAGTGTAGTCTGCTAACCTTGCCACACTCTAAGCAAGGAGCTGGGGTTTCGCATGTGTCACATTTGTTTTTATTTTCTGCGTTGTCTAGGGTGCAGAACAGGCAACTCCATGTTGGTCCATCCAAATCCGGAGCCTTTTCTTCCGGTGGTGTATAACCCTTAACTTGTAGACAGGTTGCACATTTTTCTGCAGAAATTGGATTAAAAAAAGTACAGTTTTTACACTTCCATTCTGCTTCGGCCGTTGTTTTTGCCGCAATAGTGTCGAATTGTCTTTTAAGCGCGTCATATTCTAAGTTTAATTTAACAAGCTCTGATCTGAAAAAGTTCAACAAATCCGGTCGTTTTGTATTGCAGAGATTGCAGGATACAAGATGGCTTTCATTTGTAAATGTACATTCTGGGCATTCCCATGGAAAGTTTTGTGTAATTATAACTAGAAAGATGGCCAATAAAAAAAGTATATTCTTTTTCATTTTTTCCTTTTTATTTTGCTTTAAGTTCTCTTAGGTCTCTATCAATGCTATCTATTCTGTGTGAAAATCTATCATCTCCACCGCTTGATTTATATCGTAGATCTAGAGTTCTTGCTTCATCATTTATTCTTTCTAAGGTTGGCCTTCTAAACCTATCTAATTCTTCTTGGGTAAATCGTCTTGTTTTAAATCGTATAACTGTTCGTTCAATATCAGTAAGAAGCTCATGAAGTTCTTTTCTGTATCTTTCAATGGCCGCTTGCTTTTGTTCGTTATTCATTCTTTCATAAGAATCAACATCAATTCCTCCGGCTGCCCTAATATCTTTTTCTTTTACCAAGAAATTTCTTTTGTATCTTGTAAGTTCAGTGTCTAGCTTTGCTGCATCCTCTGTGGATGATGCCTCTCTTACAAGATTGATAAATCCATCCTTACCCATGACATCAGAAATGGTCTGGAATGGGTTTCCTGGGGCTGAGTCTGCAATGACGTAATATTTTTTACCGCCAGTTTTACACATTAGAACGGTGTACCAGTGCCCACCCATATGACTTCGAAGATCTTCTTTGTTCATTACAATAAATATTGCAAAATAATTTTCACTAATATTCATTTGCCCTTTTATATCAGAAATTGTTGTGTGGTCTGGGTATTCTTCTACTTCGTGCCCGCGGCTTATTGCAAATGGATAAACGGTTGAAATTTTTCTAGGCAAGCCAAAAAGAAGGTTGTCCCTTACCGTATATTCTTTTTCTAGTAGTCTCCTTATCTCTAAGGACTCTAGCCATTGGAAGCTTGTGTTGTCTATGGTGCCGGATCCAAGCGCATCAGAAAGTTCAGGTATAGCTTTTTTTAGTGGTCCAAAGCCTCTGTGTTCATTTGCGTCTCCGGTCCACATATAATTAATCCATTTTGCAGATGGTGAACCAAAAAGACTTGTACTAAGTTCTTCATTATACAAAAAATCGGTGTTGGATGGGTCTAACATTGATAATTGGAAGGCAATTGCATTTTTTGTTGCTTCAAAGCCACACGTTCCATTTTCGGATTGTCTATTTACAGCAACTTGAAATAGCTCAATGTTTCCAGATTTTATAACAGGTGCTTTTTCAGGTGGATAATCAACTGTTACCATTTTTGCCATTTCTGGGTGTACAGTAGCTTCTTCACTATAAGCTTCACGAGTGTACAGGTTTTTTTTAAATTCTCTTATTATAGGTGCATAGCTTGCTGGTGGAGCTGCAACTTTTTTTTCTTCCTCTTCTTCTTTTTTATCTCCGTGTAATGCTGGTGAGGGCCGAGGGTTTAAGCATGTTTCGCAATGGTCTGTGGTTAGGGAGCTGAACATTGTGCAATTTGGACATTGCCACGAGTCTTCGGGTGCTGGAGGAGGGGGAGCGGACGGTGCTTTTTTTGGTGTTGATCCTGCCAATTGACCACATGTGGCACAAGCGATCGAAGAATGGACATTTTCAAGTGTGCAATTTGGACATGTCCACGAGCCTTTTGGTTCTTTTGGGGCTGGCTTGTCGCTTAATCGCATAATTCTATTAAATTCTCTTAGAAGATGGTCATGCTCTGTGTTTAATTTCTCAAGTTTATGTTTGAAATTTTCAATGATGTTTTCTCCACACACTTGACATAAGTTGCTTATTTTTGGATTGTCAAAGGTGCAGGTTGGGCATTTCCACGCGGATATAAAATTTGAAAATAAGATTGAGAAAAAAAAGAAAGCTACTGTTATTTTCTTCACTTACAAAATCTCCTTTATTATTTGCATTACAAACTTTTTACCATACTAATTATGAGTTTATTTAATTTCAAGGTTTATGAAGGTTTTTTGTTCTTAATGCGTTTGATAAAGCGATATAAAAACGGTTTGTTCTTGCGCACAAAAAATTATTAAATTGATAAAATGTGATGTGATATGTTAGAATGCATCCATTAATCAGTAATTTAATTTTGTTTTGAAGGAGTAATATATATGAATATTTTATGGGGAAATTCTTTGTGGCAGCTCATTAGGCAATCGGACGCGGTTACCTGCTTGGTGTTGCTTATTTTATTGGGCATGTCGATTTTGTGTTGGACTGTTCTTGTTTACAAAATTATTCTCTTAGTTGTAAAACGAAAACAGATGAACCAAATGATTAAGACAATAAAAACAGTTTCTACGTTTCAAGAATTGTTGCAGGTAAGTAGGTCTTTTACAAAAACCTTACCTGGAAATGTTCTTGCTCAACACCTTTCTGTTTTAAAAGATCTTTTAAAAGATGGAGAAGAGTCCAAGCAGCAATTGTCAAAGTCTGATTGGGACCTGTTGCTTGATAGAGGTTATCAAATTGTATCCGACGTTTTGTATAATGAAGAAACTTATCTTCCTATTTTGTCTACAACTGCGGCAGCAGCCCCACTTCTTGGACTTTTTGGAACGGTTTGGGGTCTTGTTCATTCATTCATTCGAATCAGTGAGCAACAAGCGGCTGATATTTCTGTTGTTGCACCAGGAATTGCAGAAGCTCTCATGACGACCTTAGCAGGATTGGTTGTGGCGATTCCAGCACTTATTATGTTCAATTATCTAATGAGTCAAGTGCGTCTTATGGAGCAGCAGTTGGCAATAGTTTCGGACAAGATTAATTGGGTTGTTCGTAAGATTTTTGTAAAATAAAGGGACAACATGTCGAGATTCAGACGTAGGGGAAAGCGGTTTACTCTTTCAATGCCTGAAGTATCTTTAACTCCGCTAATTGATACAGCTCTTACTCTTTTGATTATTTTTATGGTGACAGCACACATGTTTCATAATTCAATTTTAATTCAACTACCAAAGGGACATGTAAAAGAGGATAGAGAAGCAAAAGAAGAGTTGGTTGTGGCGCTGGATAAACAGGGTAGTCTTTACTTTGAGGGTAAGCCGATTACGCAAACGGGGCTTATTAAAATTTTAAAACAAAAACTTGAAAAACAACCGTCAAAGCCTGTTTTTGTTCAGGGTGACCAGGGCGTAGAATATGGAAAAGTTATTGACCTTGTTGATATGTTAAAGATTCGCGGAGGCGTAGAATATGTGGCCTTATCCACAGAAAAAGCAAAATCTTAAGTGGCGCTTTTTTTGTAAAGTTGCCGTTTTTTCATTAGTTTTGCACATTGTGTTTTTATTTACTCTTTTTGTTTTGTACCGTGGCAACACATTTGATGTTCCGTTTATGATGAGTGTGCCATTAAGGCGACCGGGAGCAAAGGTGGTGTTTTTACCATTTCAGAAACATGTTCGTCAGGTTGTGGCTGGTTCTAAGGTTGCGGCAAAGAGTGTTTCGGGACGATTTGTAAAAAAAAGTGTCCCTCGTCGTGTGGTTAAAAAGAAAACTACAATTTCAAAATCTGTAAAACAGACGGTAGCAAAACCGGTTATTAAAAAAAACTTAATTGCAAAACAAAAAGAAGAGGTGAAAAAGACGCAAAAAGAGAAAAAGGACCGATTTTCGGTTAATAAAAAATCTGAGCAACAAAAGAAAAAAGAGATGCAGAAAAAGGCTCTAGAAAAGAAAGAACAGGAAAAAAAGAAAGAGTTGGCGAAAAAATTGGAAAAACAAAAAAAGGAGCAGCCAAAAACCTTAGAGCCTAAAAAACTGGAAAAAGATGTACCAAAAAAGGCAGAACCAGCAAAAACAAAAGAACAAGAAAAAGAGGTGGGCGTTATTAATGAGCCGGTTGCAGATCATTTAGTTGACGAACGTGATGGTCCGTTGCAAAAATCGATACAGTCCGGTCAAGAGGATGTTGTGTATATGGGGCGTTACGACATAGAAGCATTGCATGCTCAAGAGCTTTTACAGGAAGCTATTCAAAGTGTTTGGAAAATGCCTGTTGGTATGCCCTCTGGAACAAGTTGTGAACTAAAGGTAACTATTGATTGGAGAGGCAGCGCGCATTCTATTGAAATGTCAAAGTCTTCAAATATCAGAATGTTTGATGTTGCAGCCCGTACCGCTGCTTCGCGTACATCTTACCCTAAGATGTTTTATGGCAAAACGGTTTCTATAAACTTTTAGAAGGATTTGAAAATGAAGAAGCTTCTTGGTTGTTTTTTTTATGCCTTGATTTTTGTGTTGTCTGTTTTTGCCAAGGAGAATGAGTTTCGTGTCACTGTTTCTTCTGACTCTTCTGAAAAAATGAAACTGTTAATTTGTATGAATTCTTATGAAAAAGAGCTTATTCCCGTTGCTAACGTTTTAAAAAGTGACTTTGAGTTTAGCCAACAGTTTGATGTTGTTGTTAAATCGTACGGAATAATAGAGAAAAAAAGCCAGCTCAAAAAGTTGTGTGAACGGGGATATCCGTTTGTATTGTTTTTGAGCTTCTCAAAGGATGATGGCTTGACGTGGATGTTGCATGACACACAACAGGGAGAAGTTATAAAAAGAAAATTGGTGCGAGTCTTTTCTTTTAGTCGGTTTGATTCCCATTGTGTTGCAAGTTCTATTTGGCCAGAGTTGACGGGTCAAAAAGGAGTGTTTACGACAAAAATAGCTTACTGTAAAGATGGTAATAAAATAAAAATTGGCAATCGTGAAATGCGTGCTCGTCATGTTTATACAGCAGAGTTTGATGGAAAAAACTCTCGTTGCTTGGTTGGTATTCCCACATATTGCATTGCCCCTCGTTGGAACAAAGATCCTGCAAATCCAACAGTTTTATATTCAGAGCACACAAAGTCTAACTTAAGACTAATGGGTGTGGATTTATACGGTAAGCGATGGGTAGCTTCTAATCTTAAAGGTCTTAATATGCTACCTTCATTTTCTGCAACAGGGGGTAAAACGGTTTTGTGTTTATCCGGTTCTGGAAACGGCAATTTGTATCTTTTGGATGAGTCTAAAAAAGGTTCACGAATTTTAACGCGCTTAACGTCAAAAGGGCGTAATTTTTCACCGTGCATGTTGGACGATGGTAGTGGATTGTTTTTTTGCTCAGACTTCCAGTCGCAAAGACCACAGATATATTTCATGAGATTGCCAGATAAAAAAATTAAGAAAATAACAACTGGTGGGTATTGTGTTTCTCCAAATTATTCTTCTGTTGCAAAAAAGCTTGTCTATGCGAAGATGGTAAGCGGTGTTTTACAATTATTTTTGTATGATGCCAAAACCAAAGAGCACAAACAGGTGACGTTTAACTATGGGAATAAAGACGATTGCTCGTGGTCCCCGTGTGGAAATTATTTGATTTATTCTGTTCGTAATAAGGGGCGGTCTCGTATTGCTATCATGCATATTATTACCCGCAATGTTCGGTTTGTAACTGGCGCAAATGAATATTGTACGTATCCTTCATGGTCTCCAGTTTATACAAAGTTTGTAAGTGCTTAGTTAGAAATTTTGTGTGCATACATTTTGTCGTGTGGAAGAGGAGAGTCGCTTTTTGAGTTTGCCTGGCTTGATTTGTTACAATTATAAAATTTTTATATACTAATAATTGTGAACGATTCATAAATGATAATTGTGTTTCATTGAAAATCTTTAATTGATAAAATTTATTATAGGTATTGTAGTATGACAAAAAAACCAACAAAAAAGCCCATTCTTAATGGAGGGGCCCCTAAAAATTTCATTGTTCTAGTTGTGATTTTAGTCGCTGCTATTGCTGGTATGACTTTGCTTACCGATTATGCGCGACAAACACAAAGTCTGAAATATTCAAAATTCCTAAATCTAGTCGAAAAAGATCAAATAAAATCTGTGTTCGTATCTGGGCAAGATTTGTTTGGTGAATTGAAAGATGGGGTAACGCGTTTTGAGACGACTATCCCACAAAGTGATTCTAGATTATGGCCAATGCTAGAAAAGCATTCAATTGAATATGGTTTTACAAATCCTTCGAGTCAATTCAGTTGGTGGCATCTGATTTTGTTACTTGGCCTTATTTTGACTCCTCTGACCTTGTGGTACATGTTTAAGCAGTCTCGAGGCTCTGGTGGAGGAGGTGGCGGAAATATTTTTAATATGGGCAAAAGCAGGGCAAAAATGTTTATGCCTTCTACAATAAAGGATAATTTTAATTCCGTTGCTGGTGCGGTTGAGGCAAAGGAGGAGTTAAAAGATTTTATTGATTTTTTGAAAAGCCCTGAAAAGTATAAGCGTCTTGGAGCAAAAATAACTCGGGGAGTTTTACTTGTCGGTGAACCGGGAAATGGAAAAACCTTGTTGGCGAGAGCCGTTGCAGGGGAAGCCCAATGCCCATTTTTTAGTATAAGTGGTTCAGATTTTATTGAAGTTTTTGTTGGAGTTGGGGCTTCTCGTGTTCGTGATCTTTTTGCTCAAGCACGTAAGCATGCTCCTAGTATTGTTTTTATAGATGAAATTGATGCTGTAGGGCGTCATCGTGGCAGTGGTCTTGGTGGCGGAAATGATGAGAGAGAACAAACTTTGAATCAATTGCTAACTGAGCTTGATGGTTTTGAAACGACTCATGAGTCGATTATTGTTATGGCTGCAACAAACCGGCCGGATGTTTTGGATAAGGCTTTATATCGCCCTGGTAGGTTTGATCGCAGGGTGGAAGTTCCGTATCCAGATCTTAAAAGTCGTGAAGCCATATTAAAGGTTCATTCGCGATCAGTAAGTATTTCTAAAGATGTTGACTTGGGTAAAATTGCTCGTGGTACACCAGGTTTTACCGGTGCTGACTTGGCAAACTTGATAAACGAGGCTGCAATAAGTGCATCGAAAAAAAATCAAAAAGATGTGACTCTTGAAGATTTTGAAGGGGCACGGGATAAGGTTACAGTAGGCAAGGAGCTCAAAACTGTTATGTTGACGGAGGAAGATCGCAAGATTTCTGCATATCACGAGGCTGGTCATGCTCTTATGCATCTTATGAATCCAAAAGACTTAGACCCTTTGCATAAGGTGTCGATCATTCCTAGAGGACGGGCCCTTGGTGTTACACACACGCTTCCTGAACGTGAGAAGTATAATAAAACTCAAAATGAGATGGTTGCGACGATAGAATCGTTGTTAGGTGGCAGGGCTGCTGAGGAACTGGTTTTTGAAAGTGTTACTACCGGAGCCTACAGTGACTTTAAGCATGCGACAGAGGTTGCTCGTCAAATGGTTTGCTATTATGGAATGACACAGTCTCTTGGAAAGGTTGTTTATTTGCCAACAGATAGGGGTGATTCTTATTCTCCTAGAACTGCTGAAAAAATTGACAAAGAAATAAAGGCCATATTGGATAAATGTTACTCAAAAACACAAAAAGTTTTGAATGACAATAGGGACAAGTTAGACCTGTTAGCCGAAAAACTTCTTGAAAAAGAAACCTTATATTCGGCAGAAATTTATGAACTTCTGAATATTGAGCCTCGTCAGGATTTTAAGTTTAATTAATTGTACTTGTAAGGGAGAGCTGTTTTTATGAATTACAAGGATCCGGTCTTTATTCAAAAGATTGAAGAAATAGTTCGTTCGGCAGGCGATGATATTTTGATGCGGCATTTTGGAAAGCCCATGACCCTTCATTATAAAGATGGTGCAGGATATGCAACAGATGCAGACCTTGATTCAGAAAAGTATCTTATTAAATCTCTTGGAAAACTTTTTCCACAAGCATCTTTCTGTGCAGAGGAGTCTGGAGACTCTGGTAGTGGCGAATATCAGTGGGTTATTGATCCTATTGATGGTACTACAAATTTTGCTAATGGGATCCCTTATTTTTGTGTTTCTATTGCGCTTGCGCATAATGATAAACCGGTTTTGGGAATGATATATTCTCCTGTTTTGGGTGAATTTTTTCATGCGGTTGAAGGTTGTGGAAGTTTTTTAAATAAAAAACCAATTAGGGTTGGAAATAAAAAAGAACTTAAGGAGGCGGTTCTTGCTTCAGTGGTTGGAGAATACAAAAAGGAGGCTCGGCAAGAGGCCTTACATTCAATGTTGGATCTTGTTGGAAAGGTTTCTTCGATCAGGAGAATGGGAGCTTTGGCTTTAGACCTTGCATATTGTGCCTGTGGAAGATTAGATGTAATAATTTCTAAAGGCTTTAAGTGGTGGGATATTGCTGCTGGGGTTATTATTGTTGAGGAAGCTGGAGGACAGGTAAAATGTTCTGATGGTGGTAGCCTTAAAAATACGAATCTTTTTTGTATTGCAGCCAATGTGGATTTACAGAAAAAATTGAAGAGTTTCTTTGATTTTGAAAAAAATGATTTATGGTGATTTTTTAATTTTAACCATAGGGATCTAATTTGAAAAAAAAGGGGTTTTAAATTAAACTGATAGATATGTGCGACGAGAATTACTTTTTGTTTACAATTTCATAGGATTTAGAATGTCTAGAATTTGTTATGTGTGTGGGAAAAGGCCTCAATCGGCAAATCTTGTAAGTCATGCGAACAATAAGGTTAAACATTGGCTATACCCAAATGTTCATAAAATGAGATTTACGTTGAGTAACGATCCATCAAGAAAAGTTGTCTCAGCAAAGGTTTGTACGAAATGTTTCAAAGCAAACAAGGTTAAAAAAGTTGTTTAACGATCGTAAGGAATTAAGCTAATATGGCAAATATAAAATCGGCAAAGAAAAGAGCCCTTCAAAATGAAAAGCGCCACTTGATAAATCTTGCTCGTAAAACGGCTGTTAAAACGGCTGTTAAAAAAGTTTTAAACTCTTTGGCAAAAAGTGATCCTATAGAAGAGACCAGAGCCTTTTTTCTTGATGCTCAAAAGAAAATTGCTTCTGCCAAGGGAAAAGGTGTTTTACATGCAAATACCGCTTCTAGAAAAATTAGTCGTCTTGCAAAAAAATGCAATGAGGCTGAATTGCAAGTTGATGGTGAATCAAAGCCAAAGACTGTAACAAAAAAAGCTGCTGCTACAAAATCAAAAAGTGTAGCAAAGAAAAAGACCGCAGCCACAAAAAAGAAGACTGTTCCGGCAAAGAAAAAGGCGTAAAAGATTTAAGGCCGGTTGAAAAATCGGCCTATTTTTTATCCTACGCGGTAGCTTACTCTTAGATTTCCTTTTTTATTTTTTACTTTTGTTATGGTGATGTTGCCAAGGTCTGTTGTATTTTCAACATGAGTTCCTCCACAAGGGTGAGCGGCAAAGCCTTGGACTTGTACAATTCGTATTGGTTTATTGTCTGGTAAGTTTTTTGGAACATACTGGCATGTGTTCGCAAGACTTTCTTTTTTTTGCATTGAGGTTACAATGGGCAATGATTTTTGTATAAGTTGATTAACCTCATATGCAAGTTGTTCCTTTAGAGAGTTTCTCTCTTCTTCTTCAAGAGTTCCTAGGTATTCAACGTAAGCTCCATCTGGAAAGTGAAAGCCTTTTCCGGGTTCTTTTTTTGGATGAAATTTTAGCATTGCACAATCAATAAGGTGCCCTGCAGAATGGCTTTTGCTATTAATGTTTCTATTTTCTTTGTTTACTATTAGTTCTACCTTTTTGTTGATTTCAAATGGTTTAGATTCAAACGAGCCTGAGTGGTAAACAACTCCTTCGACAAGCCGTATGCTTTCAACATTAAATACCTTGCCGTTTTGTATTATTTTTCCTATATCGTACGGTTGTCCTCCTCCCTGAGGGTAAAAGATTGTCTGATCTACAATGAGCGCGTATGCTTTATTCTCGTATGGAATGACTTCAAAAAGGGTCGCCGTTGATTCAAGGGTGTTGCTTGTCATGTATAAAAGTTTTGTTGGTTTGCTCATGAGTTTTTCCTTTCCTCATCTTGCATAAGTTTGCTGTATTCTATTAAAAACTTTTTTGTTATGTTAACCGGAATTCTTGATCCTCCAGCGTTTTCAACAATTACAACAAGGGTAATAGGTTTTTCATTTTTGTAAAAAATATTAGCAACGAACCACCCGTGTTCAAGGTATTTATCACCTAGCTTTCGCTTAGATAGTTCGCTTGTCTGAGCGGATCCTGTTTTTGCAAAGATGGTTAAATTCTCAATGTTATTTAGTCGTTTTCCTGTTCCTTCTGTTGATGCAGTACGCATTGATTGATTTAGGAAGGCTCTTGTTTTTTCAGAAATTTTGAGTGGTTGTTTTATAATGGTTTCTTTTTCTAAAATTCGTGGATTTACAAGACTTCCACTAGCAATGCTTGCTACCATTCTTGCAATTTGAATTGGGGTTGTTAGCAGGAAGCTTTGCCCTATGGCAACGGAAAGGGTTTCTCCTTTCCACCATCGCTCTCCCTTGTATTCTATTTTCCAGTTGTATGTTGGTATAAGCCCTTTTTTTTCAGAGAAAAGAATGTTTGTTTTTTTGCCAAGGCCAAAAGTGTGGGCGTAATGTGCAAGCGTATCGATGTTCATTCGTTTGCCAATCTCGTAAAACAATATATTACAAGAGTGTGCGACGGCCAGTTCTGTCGTTAGTGATCCATGTTTTGCTCTACACCGTAGGTTGCTTTTTCCGAATCTAAAAAATCCCTTACAATTCCATGTTGAATCTTGGGTGATTATTTTTTCTTCTAGAGCGGCTGAGACAGTTATAAGTTTAAAAATAGATGCGGGTGGATAACATGAATCAAATGCTCTGTTTATAAAAGGTTGCGTTTCTTGAATTTTTTTCCAGTCGTTGCTGATGATTGAGTCTAGAAAAATATTTGGATTGAACGATGGCCTGGAAACAATAACTTTTAGTGCGCCAGAAAAGGAGTCCATAAGAATAAATGCGCCTTTTTTTGTTTCGGGAAAATGTTTTTCGGCGAGTTTTTGTAGTTTGAGATCTAGGGTTAAATGCAAGTCTTGTCCGGCCAGGGCTTTTTTAATTTCTTTTTCTTTTAGATTTCTTCCCAGCGAATTGATTGTTCTTAAAAGCTCTCCAGATTCTCCCTTAAGAGAATCATTAAAAAGCTTTTCTATTCCCATTTTACCAGTTGCCTCACAGTTTATTGCGCCCTAATAACCAACAACGTGGCTTGCTATATTTTTGTGCGGATAAAATCTTTTGACACTTGTGTCAACGATTAGATTTGGATGAAGTGGAAATTGTTCTATAATTTTACTAAGTTCTTCGAATGATATATCGGGTGAGATGAGTTCTTTTTTAAAGTATTTTTCAGCGCGTTTTATTGTTTTTAAATACGAATCACAGGTTATTTTTTTTTGCAGGGTTATTTCTAAAAAATTTAGCACAGAAATTTGTTCTTGAGAAAGTTTTTGGTTGCCAGAACCTTGCCAAAAAATGTTGTGTGTTGGTCTGTTTGTTGCAAGAAGTTCTCCATTGTGGTCAAATATATTTCCTCTTAAAGAATCGGTTGGTTCTGTTCGTAAAAAATTTTTTTGACTTCTTATAAAAAGTCTGTCGAAAAGGTGCCCCTGAAGATAAAATAATTTTGCGGTGATAATTAATAAGCAACACAAAAAACCGAAAACTATAATTCTTAATTTTTTCTTTGTCTTTAATGTCTTGTTTTGATTAATCATCTTTTCGTTTTAGTATTGTATGCAGAGGGTGTATGGTATCGAATAATTTTGCAAGGTGTTCTTGAGAAACGTGGGTGTATTTTTCTGTACTAGCTATGTTTTTGTGTCCGAGCAACTCTTGTACAATTCTAATGTCAACTCCCTGATTGATCAAATGAGTTGCGAAAGAATGTCTAATTTTATGCGGGGAAATAAACTTGTCGATTTTTAAAAACTGTCTGAACATTTGTATGATTCTTTGAACCGACCGCGATGTTAATTGTCCACCACGATGATTTAAAAATAAATACTCATCGGTAGTTTTAGTTTTTTGTCTTTCATGAAGCAAATGTTGCAACAATTTTTCATGGGCTTTTGAGCCGAACAAAACAATACGCTCTTTTCTTCCTTTTCCATATATCAGGATTGTTTTTTGTTCTGAGTTTATATCTTTCAGTTTTATGTTTATTAGCTCGGAGCATCTAATTCCGGTTGCATACAATAGTTCCAATATTGCTTTATCTCTTAGGGGAAATTTGCTTGGAAGATCGCTTGTTTTAACATTGTCGAGTAGATGTAGCATTTCGTCTATAGTCAAATATACTGGGAGCTTTTTATCAATCTTTGGTCTTTTTAGGTTTAGATTTAAACTTATTCCATCAGTTTGAACATATTTTTCAAATGATTTAAGGCATGAAAGCTTTCTGGCTATGGAGCTTTTGTTTATTTTTTTGTTGTATAGAGACACAAGGAATCGTTCTATTGCTGAAAAAATATGTATGTTTTTTTCTGCTGTATTTATTTTTGCCCAGAACTGTGTAAATTGTTTAAGGTCTCCAAAGTATGCTCTTTGTGTGTTGAGAGCTAGATTTTTTTCGACATCTAGAAAGATAAGAAACTCTTCCTTTTTTGTTGTAAATTCTTCAAGTGTCATCATTTCTCCTTACTCCTTTATATTAGATCATACTCCTTGCATCTACGGTTTACAGAAGAACGATTAACACCCAAAAAGTCTGCAATTTGGCTTTGGCTTTTGAATTTGTTCCATAGCATTATCATAATTTTTGGATCTCGTAGAGCATGTTTTCCTAATCGTGAAGCTTCAACAAGGCCTGGATCAGTTGTATGGTAGGCTGGGTCAAATTCTGTTTTGTCATAAACTGCATGCTTCTTTGACTTGTTTACAAGGAGAGATAGAACACGATTTTTTAGCTCATGTAGACTGACTGGCTTAGAAAGAGATAACTTGTTTTTGTCTGTGTCGCTTAATTTTAGAAAATTTTTGAAATCTTGAGTTTTTATAGCTTGTTGTGTGAAGCCTTCTGCCAAGTCACTTAGTTCTTCTTCAGAAAGAGCCAGCATAGATGGCATAACCAAAGATGTTTTGCTTAATTCATTGTAAAGATCGTCAGAAAAACGGCCTTCTTGGACTAGCGTTCTGAGGCTTTGGTTGCTGGAACAAATTACACGAACATCGCTCCATACTTTTATGTCGCTTTTGAAGATTTTATAAAATCCATATCGAAGGAAGTTTGCCAAATACCGTTGTGTTTCTAGATCCATTAGGTGAATGTTTTTTATAAAAAGCGTTCCTGTTTTGTTTAATTTTTCAAGTATTGGTTGTGTAGCGGCTTTTCCAAAAATTGCGTTTATTCCGAATAGTTTTATTGCGGTGTTGTTTTCTCCTTCATACTGTTGTTGCAATGACAATATGTGAAGATTTTCTCGCAAACTTATATGATGAATAATCTCGATCGTTGCAGTTAGATCCTCTTCTGGTAAGTCCAAAAGGAGGGCCTTTTTACTAAGAGCAATTTTTAGTAAATCAATCTTAAAGGACAAAATCTTTTCGGTTTTGCCTGGAATTAGTTGATTTATGAGTTTTCCAGATTCTGTTGTTTCAAGATACAAAAGATAGTCCCAGTTGGATGGATCTTTTAGACTTCCAATTTGTTTTTGCAATACACTTGAAAGGCCTGGACGGTGAACTAAAATAATAACACAATTGTTTTCGGAGCTGTGTGCGGCGTGTAAAACGATTTTGTTTCCGTGTGTGTCCAGAGTTTGTATTTTTTGTGATGAACGGTAGCCTTCAACCTGTTGTGCCAGTTCTTTTATATCTTTTGTTAGTGGATGACCCTCTTGTGTGTTTAGATTAATATCAATAAGCTTTTCAGCAGATTGGTTTGAATAAGAGAATCTTCGGTTTTTATATAGTATAATTCCAATATCATTTTCTTTGTTGTTGTGCATGAAAGATCGAATACTTTCTTTGTACTGGTTTATCTCCTGATGTTTGTTGTAAAGCTCTTCTTTTAGTTCTTTGTCCTTTTTTATCAGGGAGTAAATATTTTTGTTTTGTAAGAGGTTTATAACGTTTCCAAGGTAACCAGCAAATACAACCATTTTGTCACGTTCTAAGTTGCTATAGAGGCGACTTCTTCGGGAGTCAGATTCTATAGTAATGTAGCCGATTAGTCGTTCTTTTTTAAAGATTGGTATAAAGAGTTCGGAGTTTATCGCTTCAAGAAATTCCAATAGTAAGCGGTTTGTTTCATCTTCGTATATGTGGTTGTTAAATTCTATCTCATCTTTAATTAAAATTTTTGTTTTCTGAATGTTTTCTATGATTTTTGTTGTGCCAGATTCTGTGTTAATGAACTCTTCAACTGTTGATTCTATTCGGCTTACTTCAAATTCTCTTTGGGCCATATTTTTTTGTCTGTTTTCTGAAGATCTTAAATGTAGTCGAGTGTAACTAAAGGGGACTCCAAGAACATCTTTGAAAAAAATCTGTGTAACGTGTTTTAGTTCCTGTGGTGTTGTAAGATAGCCGAGTTGCTCAAGGATGTCTTTAAAATAATCTATAAAATTTGATCTGTCTGGTGCTAAAGACTGTACATGTTTTTGTATGTTCAAAAACCTTAGTCCGATTATTTTTTTGCTACTGTAATAAATTGCATAGGTTCGGATTATAAAGTTTATGCTTACAATTGCTATGCTTGTTGCATTGAAGGTAAAGTTGCTGGAAAATGAAAATGGATCGACTTGTATAAATTCAGCCACAAGAAGAGGTATGGTTATATTATAAATAAAAACCTTTATCTGATTGCGAATTAGGTTTGGAAATTTTTCGTCTTGTATTTTTCTCCAAGCTGTGTAGATACTTGGAGCCAATAAAACATATATATAGAAGAAAATATACAAGAAGATTTTAAACTCATACTTTGGCCTGTCAAGAGGAGCGTTAAATTTAAATATAGCAAGGTAAAGAAGAACTCCAATAGCGATTGCGCATATAGGGATAGACACTTTGTGCCAAATTTTAACTCTATATTTTTTCTCCGTTAATGATTCTATAAAAAGGGACAAAAATAAATAATGAGCCAAAAATGCCATCCATGAAAATCTCACAACCAGAACGCGAATTCTCATATCTAGCCCAGGTAAGTATAGCAGTCGAACACAATCGTAGCCCCATCCTATATCGGCGATTATTGCAAAAAATACAACAAGACATAAAAATAAAAGAGGAAGGTTGCGTTGTTTTAATTTGCTATTGTAGTTAATCAGATAAGCTAGAACAAAAGTTTTTACAACAAATGCAACAATATTAACAAATAGTAGGAAGCTGTAGCTTCCCAAGAATGATATAATGGAGTTCAAAATATTGTTAGTCATAATGATTGATCTTTAACTTTTTTGAGAGTATACTTTTTCTTAATAATTCTTTTAGATATTAATAACCCAACAAACTATCGAAAGGGCATCTATGTTTAACTATATCGGATTAATCTGCGCAATGATGTTTGTTCTAACAGTAAGCCCTCCTGTATAAAATTTTTGTAACAGAAGGTCTATTTATACAACAAGTTTAGCACAAAAACTGTTGTATAACAACCGGAGTAAACGTATTAAGTGTAGGTAATGGTGGGGCCATTGGTTGAGACTAAAAAAGAAGATACACAACGGATTCTAAAAAATTTAAAGGTGTATCTCGGTAAAAAAAAATCTTCGCCGATGGTCTTTTCTTTTGCCAAATTTTTTAGCAAAAATCCATTTATTATTTTAGTTAGTTGTTTATTGAGTCTTCGCTCAAAAGATGTAATGACCATTCCGGTTTGCATGAAGCTTTTTGATTTAGCTAAAACTCCAAAAGAGTTGTTGAATATTCCGGTTGATCAACTGGAAGAAGTTATAAGGCCGATTGGTTTCTTTAGAAAAAAAGCCATAGTTTTAAAAAGTGTAAGTGCTCAGATTGTTGACGAGTTTGGGGGCAAGGTTCCAAGGACAGAAGAGGAGTTATTATCGATTGGTGGTGTTGGAAGAAAAACGGCAAATTTGGTTTTGAGTGTTGCGTTTGATATTCCAGCAATTTGTGTAGATGTTCATGTGCACAGAATTTTTAATCGCTTAGGGTTGATTAAAACAAAAACACCAGGGCAGACCGAAGTTGCTTTGGCTAAATTATTTCCAAAAAAAAAATGGTCTGAAATTAATGAATTATTTGTTGCCTTTGGTCAAAATGTATGCACGCCAACATCTCCTATTTGTTCAGATTGCCCAATTAGATTTGCTTGCGAACAAAGAGGGGTTGCTCGCAGACGTTAAGACTTTGTGTATTTTAAGTCTGGCCTGTGAGGGTGTGTTTAAAAATATTTGATATGTGAATAAATTTGTTTGCGATTTTTTATAGTCATTGTATACTTTGCCAAACAGTTTTAAAAAAAGAGGTAATGAGCGTTTCTTTATCTCTTTATTTTTTTCTAAAATTTTTAACAGAAAGGTTTCCGTGAGCAAAACGATAAAGCTTATAATTTTATCTCTATTCTTAACATTTCCGTGTTTGCCAGCCGAAGATCAGCCGGAGGTTGTTGACCAGCTGGTTGCGGTTGAAGAAGAAGTTACGCAAGAAGTTGCGCCAGATGGATATGATGTAAAGCTTAGAGCTCTTTCAGAGCAAAAACAGCGTAATCTTTTTATGGATATTCGTATATGGGCCGATGAGTTTGCTCAGTTTGAAAGAGAAAAACAGGATTGTGTATTTGAATTTTTATACTATTCTTTCTTGACTCAGATTATCCGTTGTGAAAAACGAGATGTGAGCAGTGATATTTTTTGTAATCATGCCCGGTTTAGAGATCTTTTAGACAATATCTATGAAGCTCCTGCATTTGTGCGTGCGCTTGAGTCTTCTTTTAATACCATTGACAACTCTAAAGCCGTGTTTTCAGTGTTTGTAGTATGTCATCTCGCTTTTGGTGGATTCGCAAAACAGGCAGAATTTATAGAAAGAGTAAGCAAAGAGACTTCAGAAATATTTTGTAAAAAAGGCCTTCTTTGGTAATTGGTAAAAAGCTTTTTTATAAGTTTTGTAACCTGTGAAGACTATTTTTTGCGAATTTGTTTTTTTGTGTTACGTTAAATAATGCTTAAAATAAGAGTTTTTTGACTTTAGGGGAGACAGCGTCTCCCTTTTTTTGTAAGGGTTTTTATGAAAAGATTTTTTAAGGTTGCATTGTTGTCTTCTCTTTTTTGTGTTTGTGGTGCTTGTGCGGAGAGTGTTTTTCCAGCAATATTGGCAGATTCAACTGCGATGTTTTCTTCTGGGGAGTCTAGGTGGAAGTTAATGTATGATAACTCTTCAGTAGAAAAACAGGCGGTTATATTGCTTTACTTGAAACTATCAATTCCAGTTTACTATGCAATTTCGCAAAAGAATGATATTTCGTACCTTAATTCTGTTGATTATAGCCGTTCGAGAGATTGTCTTAGATATGAACATGAAGAGGGTGCTTTTATTAAAGAAATTGAAGCTAGCTTGAACTCTATGGTAGATGTTAGAGTGGTTCTGCTTTTTATAATTGGTTACTATCATAAGTTTGCAGGTTATGATAAAACAGTTGCTTTGTATGATGAAATTAATCATTTATACAAAAGTCTTTACCCGGCGGAAGAGCCATCAAAGTTGTGGGAATACACTAAAGCTGCATTTTTTACCGTTCTTAGCGTGGGTGTTGGTGTTGCAGGTACACTTGTTACAAGAAAAGTAATACTTGGCAAGTTTTGGAGGCCATAAGGCTAAATAAATTATTTAAACTGAATTATAAAAGCGCTGGATATTTTTCTGGCGCTTTTTGTTTGTGTAATTTTACAATTGATAGTCTTTTAAAATATGTCAAACTATAGTGGTTGTTTTTTTGTATTTATTGAGGGATATTTGTTGTGAAAAAAATAGTATTTTCTTTGCTTGTCTATATTTCAATGTTTTCTGCTTGTGTCTGTGATGATTACAGATTGAAATCAGTTGTTGTGACTGGAGGCTGAGTTTTCTACGTGCTAGAAAACTCAAAAAGGTTGGTTGTTAATAAAATTGTTAGGACAAGGTTAGAGGTTCCATTTGAAACTGTAGGGACGTTTTTGAAGAATGATAATGTTATTGAAGTTAAGGTGGGCGAATGGGGAGAAGATATTAAAGTCTATATGGCAGATGGAACAGTAAAAAGGGTATCGTTTACAGATATGGCTTTCTCTCATATGGTGGCGGAGCAACTTGAAAATTAGTAATTTGAAAATTTGTTTGTAGCTTTAATTTAAAAATATTAGCCCCGGCTTAAAAGCCGGGGCACTTTTTTACGAAAGTTCTTTTGCTTTTTTTATAACATCTTCAAATGATAATCCAAATTCTTGTTTGCCTTCGCGATATCGTAAAGTGATGGTGTTGTTTTCCATCTCTTTTTTGCCTATGATCACCATCCAAGGTATTTGTTCAAGCTGAGATGTTTTTATTTGTTGCGAAAGAGGATCACCAGAGGCATCAAATTCTACCCGAATATTATTTTCCTTAAGTTGTTTATAAATCTTTTGTGCGTGATCTTTTTGATCATCGGTTACTGTCAAAACCTTTGCCTGTACAGGTGCCAGCCAGAATGGAAGTTTGCCCTTGTAGTGCTCAAGAAGAACCCCAAAGAACCGTTCAAAAGAACCATAAATTGCTCGGTGTATCATAACAGGACGTTTTTTTTGCCCATCTGAACCAACATAAGTTAAATCGAAGTTTTCTGGCATAAAGAAGTCAACTTGAATTGTTCCTAATTGCCACAACCTGCCCATTGAGTCTTTTATATGTAGATCTATTTTTGGACCATAAAATGCTCCTCCACCTTCATCGATGTCGTATTTTTCCCCTGCATTTTTAAGGGCTGTGTGTAAAGCATTGGTTGCCTTATCCCAAAGTTCGTCTCCACCCATGGCTTTTTCTGGCTTGGTTGAAAGAACGGTTACTACGTTTTCAAAGCCAAATTTTTTGTAAATTTTCTTTGCAAAATTCAAAACTCCCAACACCTCTTCTTCTATCTGGTTTGGGGTGCAAAATATGTGAGCATCATCAATTGTAAATGCTCTTACTCGGAAAAGACCGTGTAATACTCCTGAGAGTTCATGTCTATGAACCTTGCCAAATTCACCCATTTTTATTGGAAGCTCTCTGTATGAATGTGGTCGGTTTTTATAAATTAAAATTCCACCAGGACAGTTCATTGGGCGCATTGCATAATTATGTTCGTCAATTTTTAGAAAATACATATTGTCTTTATAGTGAGCGTAGTGCCCAGACTGCCTCCATAGTCTGTCATTAAGAGCTATAGGAGTTTGTATTTCTTTGTATTCGGCGTTCTCTAATTCTTTGCGGAGATAATCGGTAAATAGTTGAATAACTTTTTGTCCTTTTGGATGGAAAAACGGAAACCCAGGACCTTCTTCATGGAAAGAAAATAAGTCTAGCTCTTTACCAAGTTTTCTGTGGTCATACTTTGCAGCTTCTACTTTTTGTTTTTCCCATGCTCTTAAGTCTTTGCCAGACAAAAATGCTGTCCCACTAATTCTTTGTAGTGCGTCATTTTTTTTGTCTGCTCTCCAATAAGCTCCAGAAATTCCAAGAAGTTTAAAGTGTTTTATTTTTCCTGTTGATGATACGTGTTCGCCTCTACAAAGATCGTAAAAATCTCCCTGACTTGAAATTCCAACTTTTTCGTCTTCAATACCATTAATAAGCTCTGTTTTGAACTTATTATCCTTGTAGAGTTTGAGGGCCTCTTCTTTTGAGATTTCTTTAAACTCTATTGGTAGGTTTTTTTCTGCAATTTCGTGCATTCTGTTTTCAATTTTTTTAAGATCTTCTTCTTTAAAATTTTCTGGTGGAAGAAAGTCATAAAAAAAACCTTCATCAGTTACAGGACCAATTGTAAGTTTGGTTCCTGGAAATAATTCTAAAACAGCTTGTGCCATCAGGTGTGAGGCCGAGTGCCTTAAATAATTAATGTTGTTATCGTCAACCATCGTTATTCCTATTAAAAGAGGATGTACAAAAAAACTTTAAAATTCGGGACTAAAGTATATCACGTAAAACAAATATGTGTGATTTAAGTTTTATAAAAAAATTAGAATGTGCAAGTGCACTTTGGTGTTCGCGTGGAATATGTTTTTGTAAGATGAGCAGGATAGATAAGATATGATTTGAACATGATCTAACCTTTATAATTGTTCAAGCATAAAAATAAAACAACTTGAAACAAAATATACCACAAAAGGATTTAAAGATAAATTCCGTGTCCATTTATAGAATAAAACAAATGGGTGTAATACATTAAAGTGATGGCCTTGACATGATTTAAAAGGAATTATAAGATTCTACGATTTATTAATTTTGGTTTTAAATAAAAAACATCTTATTGAGAATGCTTTTTATAGGAGCAAGGCGATATGAATATTTTTATATATTTTCTAATGTTTTTTTTGTCTCAAAATATTATTGCTACTGGTTTTAGCGCAGAAACTCTTGTTCTTACTCCAAATGGACACGTTGCAATTGAATTACTAAAGCCTGGGGATCAAGTTTTATGTTCGGATCTACAGGAGTCCATTGTTGTTGGCAATGTAAAAGATGTTTTTATCAAAAGAACAAATTTTATTATCAAAGTCCAAACCGATGACGGCGAAACAATAAAAACTACATCCAATCAAAAATTTTATAATGCAAATTTGTCAGACTGGATTGAAGC
>JABGSX010000015.1 GCA_018647505.1 bacterium
AACCATTGGAGGCTAAAGCCAATTCAACCTCATAATCTTTGTCTAAGCCAAGAAGAATAGCTCCAGCTTTGATGTTTTGTGCTTTTTTCCAACAAAATTCCGTTGCATCATAAAATCTTTGGGCACTTTCCGCTTTTATTTTTTCATATTTTGTTTGAATTTCTACAGCTTGGCTTTCTTGATAACGTAAAATTTCTTTTACAACGCCAACTGTTATAGTTTCTTTTAAATCAGAACATAAAACTTTGTCACCAGGAACAAGTGACTCTATTTTTGTATATCCATTACTTGTCAGAACCAAAGTTCCTGAAACAAAGCCTTCTGGATTTAAAAAAGATGAAACAAATAGAAGAAAAATAAAAAAAATAGAGCGCATACAAAAACCTTTAATCTCTTACTAATAAAACTTTTTTGTTGAAGATGTTTTCTTTTTTTTATCAATTTCACATCTTATATAATCAAGATTTTTTCTCTCAACCTCACAATCAAAAAAACCACTCGCTCCAAAATAAAACTTTTCTAAAATATTTACGGGTCCTATTCTTTTATTTTTACACCTATTATCAATGGCAACTCTCAAAGCTTTAAGCTCATGATATGCCTCTTCAAAATCATTATGATTTATAAGATAAGTTATATATTGCTTTCTAGGAGTTGGCCATTCCGGCTGCAATTCAATTGCCTTTAGTAAGTATTTCAACCTTTGAGGTTCATCATCACCATTTATTTCATACAATACATAAAACATAAAGTGATTAAACACCCCTCTATCTGAATCAAGCAATAAAGCTTGCTCAAACATTTTTTTTGCCTTTTTATATTCAAAATTCTCCATGCACAAAAAATAAGCCACCCAAAATGGAAACTGCGGATCTTTTGGGTCAATTTTTGCAGCCTTTTCAAAACAAGCAATTGCTAAATCAAAAAGATGAAACGGCTCACTTAAAAGCATCCCTAAATTCAATAAAGTTTTCGTATTTTCTGGTTGTTTTTCAAGCTCTGCATTTAATCTTTCAAGCTCTTTGATATCATCCTCTGTCTCATGACCAAACAGATCTTTTTCCTTTTGCTCGCCAACATTTGCCAATCGACTTGCAACAACAAACTCTCCTTTGCTATCCTTATCAACAATTGAATCTATCAGATTTATAAAGGCTTTTTTTTCAGATTCATCCCCAACTATTCCAATTTGTTTAAAACCATGCCTATCCTGTCTAAAAAGATGGGCCCTTTTTGTTTCATCTTCTATTTGTTTTTTCTTATTAACTGTTTTTATATATTCCACTTTCACCCTTTTATATTCTAAATTATCAATTATTTGACTTCTTTTGGAATATAGGCTGTTCCAATATTTAATTCTCCATTAACAACCCGACCACGAACCTCAACCGGTTTTCCACTTACAACATTATCTACTTTTACTTTGTAAACCCCATTTTTTAACGTATCAAGATTTCCTTGCTCAGATTTTTTAACAACCTTTTTTGCAATATCCTTAAGAATAGATTCCGATCTACTGCTTCCCTTTTCTATTCCAAACTCCTTAAATCTGTGTTTATCCTGTCCAAAAATATGGCCATCTTCTTTTTCTTTTTTCAGTATTTTACCCATATCACATTTATTTATCTTGTTTGTATTTTTTTTATTTAGATCATCTTCAGGAGGCTTAATAGGCCCATTTCCAAAGCCAGAATTAGAAGAATCATCTTCAATACAACCATTATCGTTTATTTCATTATCATTATTATTTTCTTTACCAAAAAAATATTCTCCAACAGCTGCTCCAGCCACAGCAACAGCCTCTCCAACTCTTTGGTCAGAAAGAGTTCTTAAAAGAACAGCTGCATTGTGAACCAAAATGTTTTGCTTAGAAACAAAAAAATTAGAATATGGTTCTACAGTTATTGAAAAATATTCTTGTAAACCGTTGGAGGCTAAAGCCAATTCAACCTCATAATCTTTGTCTAAGCCAAGAAGAATAGCTCCAGCTTTGATGTTTTGTGCTTTTTTCCAACAAAATTCCGTTGCATCATAAAATCTTTGGGCACTTGCCGCTTTTATTGTTTCATCTTTTATTTGAATTTCTACAGCCTGGTTTGCCCTATTATGTGAAATTTCTTTTACAACACCAACGGTTATCGTTGTTTTTAAATCTGAACATAGAACCTTGTCTCCAGGAACAAGTGACTCTATTTTTGTATATCCATTACTTGTCAGAACTAAAGTTCCTGAAACAAAACCCTCTGGATAAGAAAAAAACGAAAAAAATAGGATAAAAGATAGAAAAATAGAGCGCATGCAAAAACCTTTCAAGGTTATTATTTTTGCTGCACTCTAAAAAAATTAACAAACAAAGTCAACGAGGCCAATTTGACCAAGTAACTATTGAAATTAAAAAAATAAGTAATTTTTATTCGTAAAAACCAAGCTCTTCTAGTGTCTCTCTTAACTCAAATAAAGGAAGACCCCGAATTGTTGAATACGAACCTTTAATATCTTTGGAAAACTGTTCACCAAAATGCTCAATTGCTATAGCGCCAGATCCTTTATAACCCCAAGACTTTTCAAGATAAGTATCAATCCATTTATCAGGAACCATAAAAAAATGTTCAGCCGATGAACAAACCTCTTTTCTTTCTATTGTCTTCCACTTTCCATCTTTAAAAACATTTTTATTTAAGCAAAAAGCTGAAACTGTAACAACCGGGCCATTGCGCAAACCTTTTAATTTTTCTATTGCGTCATATCTGTCAACAGGCTTTCCGTGAATCTTACCCTCTGGATCTTTACCCATGGTATCAGCCGTTACGACAAAGCAAACGTCTCCCTCTTTTGCTTCTGGTAAAATTGCATGCTCCATTTTAAGCCTTGCAATTTCAACAACAAGTTGCTCAATTGGCAATGTCCAATCACACTTGGATTCATCAGCATTCTGCGTAATAACTTTAAATGGAATGCCACTTTCTTCTAGCAAGTTTTTACGCGAATCGGAACCAGATGCAAGTAAAAGTACATGTTTTGTTTTCATAAGTACCCAAAATTTTAAAATTTACATATTTTTTATAATTATAAAATTAAGGATACAGGTAAAAATGACCAATTTAAAGGCCTCCGAAATCTACAGAAGGCCTTTATTTTAAGTTAGTATTTTTAGGAAGCAGGTGTAATTAGATATCCAGAATATTTTTCACCAGTATTAGGATCTTGAAATTTTGTCTTTTTAAAATTAAATTTACCAAAAATAAACTCTTTTTTACCTTTTGCATTAGAGATTACACTTTTTCCATTTGTCCATGTTGTATCACCAGAAACATAGGCTTGGCCAGAAGCTAAACTTGAAGGACTAATGGTTGCACCTTTTAAATAAGAATCCTTGACAAAATAAGGAGTAGCTTGAAACGCACCCGCTTCAAGGATAGCCTTTGAAAAATTACAAAACTGAAAAATGACATTACCGTTTGGAGAAGAAAAATTATTTGAGGAATTAAATGTTTGATTGCTAAAGACCTGTTGATAAAAACCAGCTTGATTATAACTTGGCAACACAGAAGCAGTAGTTAGGCACAAGGCAACTAATAAAAATATTTTCTTCATTAAAAACTCCTTATAAACTAAAAAACCAAAAACTGAACGTCTAAAATCATCAATAACAATATTTGTTGATAAAATTCAATGTTTTTTTTAAATGAACTTAATTTTCAACCAACAAAAAACCCCGGATTTACATCCGAGGTTTTAACTTTGATGGCTGGGGCGGTAGGATTCGAACCTACGGTACCCAGTACCAAAAACTGGTGCCTTACCACTTGGCTACGCCCCATCAAATTTTTTAATATTTCAATCTATTTTTTCTTCTAAATCTTCCTCCGGTGCCTCATCAACCGCTTCTATGTCTCCACCCTCTTCAATTTGTTCATTAAAAGCACCAACTACTGTTTCTTCAATTTCTTGGCGCATTTCAGAGTTTAGTGGGTGCACAATGTCACGAAAAGAACCATCTTTTCTGCGACGGGAAGGCATCGAAACAAAATATCCCTTGTTTCCCTCTATGATTTTAAGATCTCTTATTATGAAAGAATTGTCAAATACAATCGTTGCAAAGGCTTTTAGACGACCACCATTTTTTGCTGGGTATACCTTAACTTCTGTTATTTTCATTAAAAAATCCTTAGGCGATTAAACATCTGTATGGTTAACAAAAAGACCAACTGGCGCTAAATTTAATATGATTGCGTCCGCTTGTCAAACACATTTATGATTTTTTACTACTACAAAAATTCCGCTGCCCTAAATTTTGCAGAACGAGACGGCGGATTCCTTTTAATCTCCTCCTCTGTTGGAACAACAACACGTGGAGTCAATATATTAATTTTTTCAGCTAGCAACTCCTTTTGTGATTTTAAAAATTGTTTGACTAAACGATCCTCAAGAGAGTGAAAACTAATGCATACAAGCCTACCATTTGGGTTTAAAAATCTAGGCACAGAAGATAAAAAAGATGAAATATTATCAAGTTCACTGTTAACAAAAATTCTTAGCGCCTGAAAAACTTTCGTTGCTGGATGTATTGTTCTTTTATATCTTGGAATAACTTTTTCTACAATTTCGACAAGCTGTTTTGTCGTTTTAATACTCCTCTTTTTTCGTTCCTCTACAATTAAACTAGCAACTTTTGCGGCTTGATGCTCTTCACCATACTTTAAAAAAATTTCTTTTAACGTTTTTTCATCCGACCTGCTAAGAACCTCAGCAGCTGTTACTTTCTGGTGAGATGGGGACATGCGCATATCCAAAAAAGTTTCAGTGGAAAATGAAAAGCCCGGGCGATTTTTTATCTGGAACATCGATGTTCCAAAATCAGCCAAAATGCCATCAACCTTTTTAATTCCAGCCTTTTTAAAAATTCGGTATAATTGTGCAAAATTGCCCCACAAAAGATGAAGCCTATCTCCATAAACCTCTTCTAGCTTTTCACCTTGCTTGTCTATTGAGTTTAAATCCCAATCAAGACCAATAACATTACATTCTTCATTGGCATCCAAAATAGATTTTGTGTGACCACCGCCACCAAAAGTAACGTCGAGGTAAGTTTTACCAGCCTTTGGTTGTAAGTACTCTAAAACCTCTTCAACCATGACAGGAGTATGATACTTTGTGTCTTTCATAATAATATTTTAGTACTCAAAAAAGAAAATTTACCAAACTTATCCAGCATCCGTTAATCACTCTGTCAGATTCCGTACCAAGTTGTCCAAGCCCATTCCTCGCGAGCCTTTTACCAAAACAACCGACTCATCTTTTACATTCTCTTTTAAATGTAAAGCCGCGTCTTTCCACGTTTTGACAACTTCTAACTCAAGACCAAGCGGAGCTGTTTTTTTTGTCCACTCAATCATTTTACCAACTAAAACAACTTTATCCAAGGACGGAACTTTTCGCAAAAATCTTCCAAGCTGCCTATGCCAAAATGGACTATTTACACCAAGTTCAAGCATGTCACCTAAAACTGCAACTTTTCGTGCTGATGTGCTGATTTTTTCAAGAGCCAATAATGCGGACTTCATGCTTTCTGGGCTGGCATTATAACAATCGTCAATCAATTTTCCAGGGACAAACTTTAGCTCTTTTGTATTAAATCTACCTTTTATATTTGTAGGAAGCTCTATAGCTTTTGCAATAACATCTGAAGGCACACCAAGCAAATGTGTAATAGCGGCAGCACCAAGAGCATTGTAAACAAGTGCATCATGTGGAGAAGGCAAAGTTACTTCAAACTTTTCTCGATACATCTTTAGCACAAACTTGGTTCCTCCATCGGTAACTTTTATTTTGCGCGCCTGAATGCGATTGGTCATTTTACAACCAAATGTAACAACAGGATGAGGATAGGCAACGTCAGTTAAAATTTTCTGATCTCCATTTATTACACCAACACCGTCTTTTTTGAAAAAATCAAAAATGTGTCGTTTTTCAATTGCAATATCTGCTAAAGAACCTAACCCCTGCAAATGGCTATGCCCTATTCCTGTAACTATTGCGTATACCGGCTTTGCTAGATCCGCAAGCTCTCTCATTTCGTTTCGCTTGCTAACTCCCATCTCAAAAATAGCAACTTTATGGTTAGGGCGAACTCGCAAAATATTCATAGAAAGCCCAATAATGGTGTTTTGATTTCCACGGCTAACAATATTGTCAACACCATGCAATAAGAGAATATTTGAAATTATTTCTTTTGTGGATGTTTTTCCAACAGAACCTGTAACCCCAACA
The DNA here is from genome assembly GCA_018647505.1 of bacterium. GTDB lineage: Bacteria > Babelota > Babeliae > Babelales > JABGSX01 > JABGSX01. The sequence goes on from JABGSX010000015.1 coordinate 6,271, forward strand.
ACAGGACAAGTCATCATCTTACGCCAACCACTTGCCAAAGAAATAAGGGCCTTTAGCGGATCATCAACAATTATTATGGTCTTTTTTTTCAAGATCTTTTTGTCTATAGAATTCAAAACATTTTTTTTGTCGTGTGAAATAATTACTCCACCCGCACCAGCGTGTAAAACATCCTTTACAAAATCATGTCCATTAACATTATCACCCTCAAGCGCAACAAAAATGTCCCCCTTCTTTACTTGGCGAGAGTCAACGCAAAATTCGGCATTTTCGAAGTCACCCGAAAATGCGCATTGCACACCTGGGACGGATTGCTTTACAAAGTTTTCATCAAATAACATTAACGATCTCCGTTCTTTATTCTATATATTTTTTTCATTTTTTTTAATTGGAAAACAACTTTTGTTACGCACTTGCTTTAAACATCCTGCTCTATTTGTTGCTCCGAAGGCTTTACGACCTTTCTTGCCTTTCCTCCCTCTGAAGGAATAACCAAACCCTTATTTTCCAAAGTTTCTATTATTCGCGCAGATCTATTATAACCGATTCTAAAGCGTCGTTGCAACAACGAAATAGAAACTTCGTCAATTTCTTCCAGAAAATCGAGAACCTGCTCAAACAATTCCAAGTCTGCATCATCCAGCAAATCTGCGCCAGAACTTTTTTCTTGTACTAGCTCCAAATACTCTGCATCTTTTTGCGTTTGTATATGTGCAACAACTTCCTCTATTTCACGATCAGAAACATATGCACCATGGACTCTTTCTATTGTTAAACCTCCTGGCCCCATAAACAGCATGTCCCCTTTACCCAACAGTTTTTCTGCGCCACAATCATCTAAAATCGTTCTAGAATCTGCCCTCGAGGTTACTTTAAACGAAATTCTACTTGGGAAATTGACCTTTATAAGTCCAGTTATAACATCCACCGATGGCCGCTGTGTTGCAACAAGAAGGTGAATGCCTGCAGCACGTGCCATTTGAGCCACACGAATTATCAGATCTTCTACGTCTTTTCCGGCAACCATCATTAAATCCGCAAGCTCATCAATTGCTACAACAATAAATGGCAACTCATCCTTTTGGCGCATTTTCTTAGCCATTTGCTTGTAATCAAAAATATTACGGACTCCCCACTCTGCCAAGCATTCGTATCGACGCTCCATTTCCTTTACAACCCAACGCAGAACCGGAACAGACATTTTTGGTTCGGTCACTACGGGGAATATAAGATGAGCAATATCGTGATAAGAAGTAAACTCAAGCCGCTTAGGGTCAATCAAAATGATTTTTAGTTGCTCAGGAGACATTTTACATAACAAGCTAATAAGCATTGTATTAAGTGCAACAGACTTTCCTGATCCCGTTGACCCTGCTATTAATAAATGCGGCATAGAAGCCAGATCAATAATTTTCTCTTGCCCATCAGTTTTTTTACCAAGGACAATAGGAAGAAATTTATCTGTTCTATCAAATTTTTCAGATGTAACAAGATCCGCAAAATACACATTATCGCGGGATGTGTTTGCAACCTCAAACCCAACAACTGCTGTTCCTGGAATTGGCGCAATAATTCTTATGCTCATTGCCCTTAGAGCCAAGGCAAGGTCATCGCCAAGGGCAGTTATTTTACTAACCTTAGAATCCATATCTGGCTGATACTCAAACAGAGTCACAACTGGACCAGCCTTAATTGAAACAACTTTTCCAGAGATTCCAAATCGCTCAAGTTTTTGCTCCAACGTTATTGCTCTATCTTTATTGATTTGTTCGTAATCCTCAGAACCACGAGGGTGGTTCTCGCTTTGAAATATAGACTCATTTGGCAATTTATAAGGTTTTTCTATTTGATCAAGAACCTCTAAGGCCTCATCAACTTTCTTGCTCAAGTCAAATTTTTCGTATTCTTCTGAGCCATTGGAGCCGTCTTCCCAAAAATCATCATCGTGAATATTTCTTACGGCATCATCAAAAGAGACACCTTTTTCGATTTCCAAAATTGATTTGTCTTCTTTTTTAAGATCATCCCCTTTTAACAAAGATATGACCTTCTTTGTTAAATAAACAAGACCATTAAAGAGAGCTTTTCCAAAATAGCTGCAACACTTTAAAATTGGCAACCATACATAGCGCGTGGATAAAGAAAGTGCCGAGAATAGCCCTTTGAACAATCTATAAACAACCCTGCTTCCCGCAAATCGCAAAGATAAAACCAAAAAAGCTGCAAAGGTAACATGAAAAATAATCAACGCACTTTGTGGATCGAGCAACCTTTCTAATAAGCTGGTAAAAAATCCTCCAACAAGGCCACCATGTACTGTCCCGCTGAAAAAAGAAAATCCATATCCTTGAAACAAAACTGAAACATTACAAACCAACAAAAAACCCGATGCTATTCTTTCAATCTGTTTTAAAAATAAAGCCCGTGTAAAAAAAAGATATCCAAACCACAACAACAGTGGAACCAAAAAATACGCCGCTGCCCCAAACGTATAAACAGAAGCCCCAGCAAAATAAAGGCCAATCTTTCCGCCAATGTTTGTAACTGCAATAGGAATGCTATGCCAAAAAAACCAAGATGACTGGCTTGGCACAAATGACCAAAGGCTGGCCCCCAAAAACATTCCAAGAAATACAGAAATAAAGCCAAAAACTAACGATAACAAGATATTCCAACGAATCCTAAACACAGATCGTCCTCCTCTTCTTTAAAGGAAAAAGCTCAATATGATTGGTATCAAAAAATAGATAGAAAAGATCCACATTTTCTTTCTATAAGCTAGCCTTGAAACAAACCAAAACAAACAATATGCTACAATACCTGAAGCAAACATAACGCATACTGTTGTAATATTCAATACTTGATTTGCATACGAAGAAAACAAAACTTTTATACCATACACAAAACCTGCACCAGAAATTAATGGTAAAAAAATAAATGACGAGGTTTCAAATGATTTTTTTGGAGACAAGCCAAGCCACCTTCCAACAACAAATGTAATTGCAAGCCTAGAAATTCCAGGCAAAAGAGCAAGACCCTGAACAAATCCTAATATAGAAAAGATTCTCAGATCAACTTTTCTATATTTTTTTTGATTAATAAACCTCAACGACAACAAGGCAAACAAACTCAATGCCAAACCATAAACTATCGGAATTCTAGAAACCTCAAGCACAGGAAATAAAAAATAACATCCCGCCGTAAACGCATCAGCACAAATAATTCCTATTGCCAAAGGAAGAATTTTGTAAAACAATGGTTTTATATTTTTTAAAAGAAACCAGATCTTTTTTCTAAAGAAACAAAATAAAACAATCGCGCTAACACCATGAAGCATATGGTCAACCTCATGCACACAACACAAAAGATGAGAAGATTTTTCAAAAATAAAAACCAACCGTTCGTAGAAAGCAAGATGCGTAGAACTGCTTATTGGAAGGCTTTCAAGAATTATTTTTAGTGCGATCCAGACATAAAAAAACGACATTCTATAAACTTTCTTTTTAAAAATCTATTGATTGATTATAAGGTTTTATGTACGATTTCTTGCAAGAGATAAAACTAGTAGTATAATATTAAACAGCTCGATAAGAGTAAAGTAGCGCATCAAATTGATTGACTTCACAGTTAAAATATATTACTGTAGGGTCAAGACAGCGTAGCATCTACGCAATTAGTTGATGTAATCAGTAGTTTAACTCTCTTTACATATAAAAGGCGAAAGGAGGTAAAAAAAGAAAGAGAAATAAATTGAAGTAAAAAAGGGATGGAGTCTCGTAATGAAAGCAACCACGATTTATATATACAAGAATAATATTTTTTTCTAGTTGTTATTTACATTTTGAAATCGTTTCACCAAGTGAATACGCAATGAGGAGTATCTAATATGAAACGTATGTTAACAGGTTTATTCGTAGCATCTATTCTTTTAAGTTCAGTTTTAAAAGCTGATGAATACGGAAGACCTTTCTATGCATCTCGCTCACAAGGCGCAAATCTTCCACACGCAATGGTCATGTCAGATGGTCAAGAAGGCATCTTTGGAATGGAAGAACTATATGGCAAATTTGATATACTAGGTGGCTACGGCAGAACCTGGAAATCAGATAAAATTGGTAAATACCTTTCTCTAAAATCAGACAATGACACAATGACAATTGGTGCAACATCAACAGATGGCACAAACACTATAGCCGCTGTTAACCTTGGTCTCAGTCCTGATGCAGCCGCAACTCTAAAATTAGCACCTAAAAAAGAAGATATCTTCTTTGACTTTGGCGCATTTGTTGGATTTGATGAGTATGTAGAAGGTCTATGGCTCAAGTTACGTCTCCCAGTAGTTCGCACAAAATGGAACCTTGGCGGAGACCTAACAGTAACATCAGCAGGTACAGCAGTTGCAAATTATTTCCAAACTGGCGCAACCCCTGCAACAGTACCAGCAGCACCAACAGAAGAACAATTATTGGCTGGTGAATTTACATGTGGTTACCTTGATACAAAACAAACACATGCAAAATTCTATGCTGGCGACAAAATAGAAACAGCATTAACAGATGTTGCAGCTTCTATTGGTTGGAACTTCATCCGTAAAGATAAAGGCTTCTTTGGTCTTTACATTCATGGCTTAGTTCCTACAGGAACACGTCCAACAGCAGAATTTGTATTTGAACCTATTGCAGGTAACGGCCGTCACTTTGAAATTGGTGGTGGACTTGTTGGTAAAGCTTGTCTCTGGGAAAACGATAACGAAGAACAAAAGCTTTGCTTCAATGTTGACGCACGCGCAACACACATGTGGAAAGCCACACAAAAGAGAACCTTTGATCTTACAGCAAATGGTAAAGGTAGCAGATACCTCTTACTCAAAGAATTCGTTGCAGCTGGCACATTTGCAGATAAATTAGTCCGTGGACCAAACGTATTGACATTAGATGCAAAAATCAAAGTCAATGTTCAGTTTGAAGGCGCAGCAATGTTTACATACCATTACAAAGGTCTAACAGCTGATCTTGGTTACAACCTCTGGGGCAGAACTAAAGAAGAAGTTTCAGAATTTGTAGACACAATTGCAGCAGACAAATATGGTATCTATGCTCAAACAACTGCTAACTGTAATGCAACAGGCAACTTGGATGACAAAACAGCTTCAACAGCTACAATTAGCAACTCTGCTGTAGCAGCTGACGTAACAGCAAATGTTTACATCTCAAATGACAGTCTTGACAAAGACGGTTCATGCGCACCATCAGCATTAACACACACAGTATTTGCAAACTTGGGCTACTGCTGGGATGAAAATGAATGGAAACCTTTTGTTGGCTTAGGCGGAAACTGCGAATTCTGCGCTGGCAACAAAGCGTTTGACCAATGGTCAGTCTGGGGTAAACTCGGATTCTCATTCTAAGAAAAGTAGTAATTAGAAGTTAACTACTTGGCAAAGAATCTAGTACTAAAACAACCCGAGATTTTTCTCGGGTTGTTTTTTTATTCTCATCTAACTTTTGCTCAACTTAATTTTAAATATATTCAAAACAAATATTAATCTTACTTGCCGTTCATATCCATTCAACTCGGTTTTCAACCTCGCTCAGGACAAACTGTAGATAATTATACTTTCACACAAACATACTTTACCATCCGTTCGCCCTGAGCAACGTCAAAGGATATACTTCTAACGGATAATAATTCAATCCTTTACCATCCGTTCGTCCTAAGCAACGTCGAAGGATATATTCGAACGGATAATAATTCAATCCTTTCCGTCCGTTCGTACTGAGTAAGCGAGTTCTTAACGAGCGCATCGAATGTAAACGAACACAAAATAAAATTCACCTGCATCGTTCGAAGATACCCATTCGATGCGTCCTACGGACTTACTCAGGGCGAACGGGAGCTTTAACCTCTGTAGAATTTTATACTTTCACACAAACATACTTTACCATCCGTTCGTCCTAAGCAACATCGAAGGACATATTCTAACGAATAATAATTCAATCCTTTACCATCCGTTCGCCCTAAACAACGTCGAAGGATATATTCGAACGGATAATAATTCAATCCTTTCCGTCCGTTCGTACTAAGCAACATCGAAAGACATATTCTAACGAATAATAATTCAATCCTTTACCATCCCGTTCGTACTGAGTAAGCGAGTTCTTAACGAGCGCATCGAATGTAAACGAACACAAAATAAAATTTACTTGCATCGTTCGAAGATACCCATTCGATGCGTCCTACGGACTTACTCAAGGCGAAAGGCAAACAATTTTTATAAAAGAACAGGATCGCAACATCAAAAAAAATTGCCCACGAAAATCCATGGGCAACAACCAAAAAAAGGAGAGAAATAATAAAGAAGTTCTAGTTCTTTTTGCGCACAACCAAATTAATAGCCTTTTCAACTGAGGTTATTCTTTCCGCTTCGTCATCGGTAACCTCAATGTCATACTTTTCCTCTATCGCCATAATAATTTCAACCAGGTCAAGAGAATCTGCGCCCAAATCTTCAAATGTAACAGCGTCCTTTACAGCATCATCATCTACTGACAGCTTGCTTTTTACAATCTCTACAACGTCCCCTTTTACATTTTCTGCATCAAACAAAGCCATGCCAAATCCTTACTGTTTTTTACTTCTCATGAAATCTAAAAATGTTTTAAGTCTAAAAATACTTTCCTCTTTTCCAATAGTTACCAACAAATCAAAGACTCCAGGGCTTTCAACCGTTCCTGTAAGCGCCAACCGAGTTGGCTGGGCAACATACGCAAACTTAACCCCTTGCTCCTTAGAAATATCTCTCAAGCTTTCAGAAACTTCTTCTTTATAAAAAGCATCAATTTCCGAAAGCTTTATAACCATTTTTTCAACAATTTCTTCTGTGCCTTCGTTTACCCATTTTTGCATGCCACTGGTAGAATAATCTTGTGGTAAACTTTCAAAGCTACATATTATTTCTACAAAATCTTTAAGAGTTTTAACTCTGTCCTTATACAGTTCAATAAGAGAAAGAACTGTTTCTTTATCAAATTTATTACAAGAACTCAAAAAGTTTGAATCAACATCCTTTTCAATTAATTCAAGTATTTTTTTTGCACTTAGCTCTCTTATGTATAACCCATTTAACCAATTAAGTTTTTCAATATCAAAGGCCGCCCCATTTTTTACCACACCTTCAATTGAAAAATACTCAATCAACTCCTGCATAGAAAAAACCTCTTGGTCACCATGAGCCCAGCCCAAACGGGCCAAATAATTTACCAAGGCATCAGAAAGATAACCATTCTTGGTATACTCAGAAACGGATGTCGCTCCATCTCGCTTGCTAAGCCTTCCACCTTTTGGACTCAAAATTAACGGTATGTGAGCAAATTTCGGCACAGAATAACCACAAGCCTTATACAGTAAAATCTGTTTTGGGGTACTTGATAAAAGATCTTCTCCGCGAATCACGTGCGAAATCTTCATGTCCGCATCATCAACTGTAACCACAAAGTTGTACGTTGGTGAACCATCAGAACGCGCAATAACAAAGTCCTCAATTTGCTCACGATCAAAAGCTATTTCACCGCGAATCAAATCTGATACAACAACTTTTTCAATATCATTTGGAACTTTAAAACGAATTACGTAAGGCCCTTCTTGACTCTGGTCAACACTACGGCACCGTCCATCATAACCTCTATAAGCACCCTTTGCTTCAAGCCCTTCTTTGCGTTTTTTAAGATCATCTTGAGAACAAAAGCACTTGTAAACATGCCTATTTTTCACCAAATGTTCTATTACATCGTTATATTTTTGGCTTCGATCAGATTGAAATACAACAGGCTCGTCCGGCTCTATTGATATCCATTTTAGAGATTGCAAAATAGAGTCTACATATTCTTTTTTAGACCGTGGCAAATCAGTATCTTCTATTCGGACAAGAAAAGAACCACCGGTATGTCTTGCATATAACAAATTAAACAATGCGGTTCTTAAACTTCCAATATGCAAATGTCCCGTTGGAGATGGCGCAAATCGAACTCTAACTGATTCATTTTTTGTTATTGCCATGGAATTACTATTCTCCAATCTGCTCTAGCTTTCCTTTTACAACCTTAACCCACGGACTTAACTTTTTCTTGCCTTTTTCATCAGCCGAGAACTCTTTAACCAGTTCTTTCCATTCAGCTTTTGCTAAAGGCATTTTATCATTCGTCCAATAATAAAGACCAAGATAATACAATGCCACGTCTCTATTTATATTTCCTTTATCACCGGCAAGTTTCTTTAGCAAATCAAGCCCCTTGGCGTCCCCCTGATCTATCTGTAAAAGAGCCAATTTGGTACTGAATAAATTGTAAACAGGCGACTTTGAAGATAGCTTTTTAATAGCAGCTTCAAGATTTGTTACAGCCTCACCCATTTTTCCTTGGCGAACCAAAGTTTCAACCTCAAACATTTTAATGTACGGCGCCAAGTTTGAACCTGAATCTTGGTCATAAGCTCCACGGAACTCCATTTCCAAATCAGCCCATTCCTCTTTTGCCTCTTTTTTCATACCAGCAACAAATTTTCTTAAGCCCTGGTCATAAGACTGGATCGAATCACAAAAATATTCCTGCGCCTTTTGATCTCTTGCGTCCATATAAAAATATACTCCGCCTCCAACTCCGCCAAAAACGGCAAGCACAGCCAGGCCAATTAAAATTTCTTTGCTATAATCGTAATCTAAAAACTGGTCCCATAAATTTGTAAATATATCTTTTTCTAACATGAAGATCCTCTTTTTGAATTTTCTACAGTGGGCTCTCTTCCCACCCACGCTTGTTTAATAAAACTGAAGGCTTAATTGTGATTGTATCTCCAAGATCCTGCTTTATTTGTTTCTTAAACTTTTCAACAACACCTTTTTTAACAATATCAAACGCATAAAAAATCGCATTAGATATTGCTCTCGAACTTGATCGACCATGAGAAATAACAACCGGATGATTAACACCCAAAAGCAATGCCCCACCACGAGACGCATAATCAATTTTTTGCTTTAATTTTTTATAAATCGGTGAATTAATAAAAGCTCCAGCCTTGGAAAAAACACTTTTTCCATGCTCTATCTTTAACCAATGCGACATAGTCTGAGCAACCGCCTGCATACTCTTTAGAAAAACATTTCCCACAAAACCATCACACACAACAACATCAGTACAGTCTTGCCCCAAAATTGCACTTGGCTCAAGATTACCAACAAAATTGATATCCGATGAATCCAACAATGCATACGTATCTTTGACGACTGTTGATCCTTTGTATGGTTCATGTCCATTTGAAAGCAACGCTACTCGAGGAAAAGAAATATCTTTTACCAACGAAACATAAGCACAGCCCATAAAAGCAAACTCTTTAAGGTGTTCTGGCTTACAATCAACGTTGGCTCCCAGATCCATGCAAAAAACCGACTCATTACAAGTCGGCAAAAATTCACCAATCGCAGGCCTATTTATCCCTGGAACTTTTCCCGAAATTAACGACCCGGCAATTAAAGTTGCGCCAGAATTTCCAGCCGACACAACAGCTTTTGACCTTCCATCGGCAACGGCCTCAACGGCCTTCACAATGGATGACTCTTTTTTTCTCATCACGGTTCTGACAGGCCGTTCATCCATGTGAATAACTTCGCTACAATGAATTATTTTAATGGGAAGAATATCCCACTGATTGTCACATTCCAGCAAACATTGCACTATTTGATTTTTGTCACCAAACAAAGAAACTGGAACTCCGGCCTTTGCAGCCAACCATGCTCCTTTAACAATAACCTTAGGAGCAAAATCTCCGCCCATGGCATCAACAGCTATCATAAACACACCCTTTTACGGTTTAAGGTTTGCTTTCCCCCTCTTCAACCTTTGCTTCTAGAGCTTCATCTTCATGCTGTTTTGCTTGCTGGCTAGCTGCCTTTGCTTGTTGTAGCTCTTTTCTTCTTGCAAGCTTTTCTTGGCCGGTTTTCATTATTTTTCGACCCTTATAAAAACCACACTGATCACAAACTTGATGAGAACTGATCGGGGCACTGCAATTTGCACAAACACTAGCTGGTGCCGGTTTAATAGCCCTTCCTGAATGACGTGAATCTCTGCGCGCCCGCGATGTCTTCCTTTTAGGTACTGCCATAATAAAATCTCCGAATAAACCTAATGGGATAAAAACTATTTTTGCAAAAATAAAGAACCTTAAAATAATTCAAGATTCTATAGATATAACATACAGAAAAAATGATCGAATGGCAAAATTCGCATACATTTTATGCATCATATTTTTTATTAATTTTTATGGTATTTAAAGGCAAATAATTAAGATAAAAAAATGACATGAAAAAAACTAACAATAGAGCTTATTTGCACCGTTCGAAGATACCCATTCGATGTACCCTCCGGGCTTAATCAGGGCGAACGCAGTCAATCCATTAAATAAAGTAAATCTATTCTTGAAAAGAAATCGAATGCATACGAGCAGATAACTCAATATCAAGCTTATCCACAAGGCAGAAAAGTAAAAGGGTATATTCGAATGGATATTATTTCTTTTGCCACATACCAGAAAAGTCCTGTTCAACCTTGCCTTTAATTTGTAAGTCAAAGAGGACAATGTGAATGTCATTGACGTCTTTCTTTAAATCGCTAGAAATGTCATCAACCGATCTTGGAATAACACAGTAATCCAAGAGGTTTCGTTCAAAATCTGTGCAATCGTCAATCTCCACCTTATCAATATTAACCTCGTCAGAACCACAATCCTTATTTAAATTGCACACATTACACAGTTCATCAAAAATGTCTGCACTTGAATTAACTAGCTTGGCCCCTTTTTGTATTAATTTGTGACACCCGGCACTTAAAATATCATCAACACAACCAGGAACAGCAAAAACCTCTCTACCCTGGTCAAGTGCATAATAAGCCGTAATTAATGCTCCACTTTTTTCAGCAGCTTGAACAACAATTGTCCCTAGAGATAATCCTGAAATTATCCTGTTGCGCGCAGGAAAATTTTCTGCAATTGGTTGCGCTTCCAATGGAAACGAGCTCACAAGAGCACCACCACTCTCTACAATCTGGTTAAACAACGGCCTATTTCTTGCCGGATACAAACACAACAAACCAGACCCCAAAACAGCTACAGTTTTCCCTCCTTGCTCAATAGCCTCAACATGCGCCATACTATCTGCTCCCAGAGCTCCACCACTTACTATTGCAAATCCGTTATTAATACAATCGGGTATAATTTTATGTAAAACTCTTTGCGCATAATAACCCGCTTTACGGGCACCAACAAATGCCAACGCATTACGCTCTTTCCAAACAAGCTCTCCCTTTACATACAAAACAACTGGAGGAACATGAACTGAACGTAAAACTTGAGGGTAATCATCATCTACCATTGTGACAATTTTGATATTATTACTATCCGCAAGTAAAACTTCTTTTTCAAGAACGTCAAAATTGTTAAGACCATCTATAATTTTTTGAGATAAGCTTTCCGAGATTCCAGACTTTCTAAGTTCATAAGACCGACTTGAATAAACCCTAGAAATATTGTCCAACCCAAAAAACGCCACTAGTTTTTTTGTTGTAGCTGGACCAACTCCTGAGATTAACGACAAGTGTAAAAGAGTTTTTTGTGTATCTTTCATAATGTAAAAAAATAGGATAAACGCCCCGCCAGTGGCGGGGCAAACTTTTTATGCTATACCAGAATCCAATTCCTCTTCGTCCTGCTCATCCTCTTCTTCTTCGTCTTCAGAAGCAACGCCGATACTTAGATTTATAAGGCCCTCTTGTTTCTCAGCCTCTTCGGCAGAAGATTTTTCTTCTTCTACAATTGACTCACCATTTTCTGATTCATCCGAAGCTTTTTTCGTTTCAGTTTTATCTTCAGCAGACTCTCCAATAGGCTCAGTTGTTTTATCAACGGCCTTTGGGATATTTTTTTCCTGGCCTAAGTTTTCACTATCATCTGGATCATTAAGATCTTCATCGTCAAAAGCAACAACACCAATTAATTTCTGTGCCTTTTCTAGACGAATTAAACGAACTCCCTGTGCATGACGGCCCATGGTTCTAACCTCTGATGGATCTAGACGAATAATTTTTCCGTTAATATCAATCAACAGGATGTGAGAAGTGTCCGAGATTCTGGCCAGACCAATTACATTCCCATTTCTCTTACCGGTAGGAATGGTCCGAACACCAACACCACCACGGTGAGCAACTCTGAAATTTCTAACTTTAACTCGTTTTCCGTATCCTCGTTCAGTTGCAAAGAGAACGTCACAGTCTTCGTCCGAAACAACTTCCATTCCAACAACCACATCATCAGTCTTCAACCTAATTGCTCTAACGCCTGCAGCCTGTCTGCCCATTTGTCTAACTTCTTTTTCGCTAAACCTAATTCCTTGACCATACAAGGTTGCAACAACAATCGAATCATCACCCGTGCTAAGGGAACAGAAAACAAGCTCATCGCCCTCTCTTAATGATAATGCTCGAATTCCTGTAGAACGAATCTTAGCAAATGACTGAGCGTCAGTTCTCTTTATTACACCCTTCTTAGTAATCATTACCAAACTTTGTTTTTCCATGTCTTTTGTGCAAAGCAACTTAACAACATGCTCACCATCTTGCAAAGGTAACAAGTTTACAATTGCACGGCCCTTAGAAATTCTAGATCCTTCTGGAATTTCAAAAACCCGAACATTGTAGACTCGGCCAAAATTAGTGAAGAAAAGTAACTCATCGTGAGAATTTGCAACAAATAGATCCGAAACAATGTCGTCACTTTCTTGCAACGACGCCATACCCATCTTTCCTTTGCCGCCTCTATGCTGAACTCCGTAAGTACTTAACGAAACTCGTTTTATGTAACCCTTACGCGTAAGTGTTACCACAACGCTTTCTTCTGGTATTAAGTCTGCTTCCGTAAATGCATCTATTGCCCCCTCTATGCGAGACGCTCGCGCATCACCATATTTTCTCAAGGTCTCTTCTAATTCTGTTACTATTTCATTTTTAAGAATGGAAAAATCATCCAAAATTGATTTAAGACGAGAAATTGTTTTTTTAATCTCATCCATTTCTTGCCTTATTTTTTCTTGCTCCATTCCAGTCAAACGTTGCAAGCGCATTTCCAAAATAGCCTTACCCTGATCTTGAGAAATCAAGAAGCGCTTATTGAGCAACTTAATAGCTTCTTCTGCAGCCTGAGACTGCTTAATTAGCTTAATTACTTCGTCGATATTCTGCAGGGCAACAATAAATCCTTCCAGAATATGCTCTCTGTTCTTGGCCTTTTTTAAGTCAAATTCTGTTCTCTTGTAGATAACATCTTTTCTATGCGATAGAAATTCTGTTAACAACTCTTTTAGGGTAAACACCATAGGCTTATTGTCCAAAAGAGCAAGCATCAATATGGAAAAACTAGTTTGCAAGTTTGTATGCTTATAGAGCAAATTTAATATTACTTGCGGCATTTCACCACGCTTTAACTCAATTACAACCCGCATCCCCCTTTTGTCAGACTCATCGCGAATGTTGCTAATACCCTCAACAACTTTATTTTTTACAAGATCGGCTATTTTAATAATTAGTTCTGATTTGTTAACTTGATAAGGAAGCTCTGTAATAACAATCGCTTCTCTTTTTTTGTTTTCCTCAATATCTACAACCGCACGCAAAATAACTCTTCCGCGACCAGTTCTATAAGCCTGAACAATTCCAGCTCTACCACAAATAATGCCACCTGTTGGAAAATCCGGTGCCGGAACTATTTGGAACAATTCATCTTCAGAAATATTTGGATTTTTTAACAAAGCCAAACAAGCATTTATTACTTCTGTTAAATTATGAGGAGGAATAGATGTTGCCATACCAACAGCAATACCAGCTGTACCATTTATTAATAGCTGCGGCAACTTACTTGGCAAAACCGTAGGTTCAACCGTTGACTCATCAAAGTTGGGAACAAACCTTACTGTATCTTTTTCAATATCTGCAAGCAATTCATCTGAAATTTTTTTCATTCGAACTTCTGTATAACGCATTGCTGCAGCACTGTCTCCATCAACCGAACCCCAGTTTCCTTGTCCGTCTAACAAAGGATAGCGTTTTGAAAAAACTTGAACCATACCAACCATGGTATTGTACACAGCTGTGTCACCATGAGGATGAAATTTACCAAGAACATCACCAACAACTCTAACAGATTTATGATACGGACGGTTGTAAAAAAAACCAAGCTTATGCATTGTATACAAAATTCTTCTGTGTACTGGTTTTAAGCCATCCTTTACGTCAGGAATCGCACGACTTACAATAACCGACATTGCATAATCCAAAAACGAAGTTTTTAATTCATTTTCAATCAAAACTGGCTTAATATTCTTATTAAGGTCTTTTCCGTCAGCAGATGAATCCATACGAAACCCTTTATCTCTTTTTTTGACAAATTTGTTAAAAAACTACTCTTTTTACCTTTTAACAAGCCACATTATTGTACCACAAAAAGACTCCCTAGTAAAAAGAAACAAAGCTGTTATATGTTTCACATTTCACAGAAGCAAAACTTTACAAATTGTAATATTTATAGTAATCTTGTATCTATAATGTCACTTTAATTGAAACATTATAGATACAAAGCGTCACAAAATGGAGGAATATGTGAAAAAACAACTTTTGATGTTATTTGCCTTTTTTATAGCTTCGCTAAATATCCTTGCAGGAAACTCTCATACAGAATGGAGACGATGCAAACAATTAGTAACACTAGAAAATAGAAGTCACCACTTCTACGAAATTCTAAGTCAATTAGAACAAAAAGCACGAAGACTTGGAAAAAGTCCCGAAGCTAGCAGGCGATATCGCAAACTATCAAGAAGATTATATAAAACATTAACAACAATAAGTCTTTTAAGCTTATCACGAGAAGAGACAATAGAATATTTTAGAAGCTTATAGCTTATTAGTGGAGGAATTAAATCATGAAAAAACAATTACTTTTACTATTTACAATGTTATCTATCACAGTCTTGTCTTATTCAGCTTCCGCAAAACAATCAAAATCATCAGGAGCACCACCAAAAACAGATGAGCTCGAACTTAGATTGCTAGAAGGAGCCGCAGATGCCTCACCTAGACACGCTACAGAAAGCGCTCCACCAAGATTAGACGATTATGAATTAAAACGATTATTAATGGAAAAAGAAGAAAGTATAAGACTTCATGACCAATCAATATTGAGACTAAGAATTAGACGACTTTGTATAAACCCGCTACAACAAGAAGCTACAGAACTCAGAAATCTTAAAGAGAAATTTAACAGAGAATTACATCTAGATCTTATTAGATATGGCTCTCGTGATGCTGTTCGTGGTCACATGAAAAAACTAAAATCAGAGGTTGACAGCCTTTCCTTACCAAAAACATAAGAAAATACACAAAAGGAATAAATACAATTAATTTTAATTATTATAATTGGAGGAATTAAATCATGAAAAAACAATTATTTTTACTATTTACAATGATATCTATCACAATATTATCTTCTGCATCGGCCCCAAAAGGAACAAGGTCAGCAGGAGCCTCACCAAGACCCTTTGAAGTAGAAGTTGACGAACTTACCGCACAAGCTCTCGACACCTTAGCTTCGCCTAGGCATGTTTCAGAGAGTGCTCCACCAAGATTGGAGTCATCAGTAGATGAATTTGCAAAAGAAAAAGCAGCTAGAATGCTTCACCACAAAATGACAACATGCAGAGAAATACTAAAACGTGCAGTTAAGGGCCGAGAAGGAAACCCAACAAGAACAAGAAAAGGTGCTCTTGAGCTTAGACGATACGAAGACGAACTTGATAGAGAAGAAGAAATGGACGTATATAGAACTGGTACATGCGGCGACATTCGACGTCATATGGAACAACTAAAAAGAGACGTTGCTGCAACCGCTCTTTCAAAAAGAAGAAGAGAGGCATATCAGGCATCTCGCGCAATGGAAAAAGAACAACAACGAGAAATTAAAAAACAGCTTGAAGAAGAGCAAATGCTCGATGGGCTAAGAGCAGCCGCAGAAGAAAGCGTAAGAAGCCGTAATGCCGCACGAGAAAGAGCTAAAATTGCAAGAGAAAGAGAGCTTGGAAGAGACAGAGAATCGGCAGCAGCAATAGAAGAGTTTTTAAGAGAGGAAGCTGAAGCCAAAGCTCAAGCAGATCAAGAAAAAGCAGCTCAAGAAAAAGCAGAGCGCGATAGAATAATAGCTGAAGAATTAGCAATGATGAGAGCAATGGGTGAAAGCGCACCTTTATTATGATTCAGGAGATGAAGACTGGGCTATTACTTTTTAATACCAGCCGTTGCTAAACATAAAAATTAAAACGCGGTAAGTTTTTACCGCGTTTTTTATTGTTCAAAATTACACATAACACAAAAAAGTCTCTAACTTTTTCTATCCATTCGAAAATACCCATTCGACTCGGTTTTTCAACCTCGCTCAGGGCGAACGGGCACGCAACCTATTTTCAATCCGTTTGTACTGAGCAAAATGAGCTGTTAGCGAATGCAGTCGAATGTAAACGAACACAAAATAAAGCTTAATTGATATTGCCACCGTTCGAAGAGACCCATTCGACAAAAAATGGTAACAATTTGTTTTTTCGCCACGTATAAACAAACTGCCAAATTTTGTTTTTGGCTTATTTTGAGGTTTTTTTGGTATAATGTAATATTATGTTTTGTTGGTTTATAAACCTGCGAGTTTTATGAATAAATTTTTTATTATTTTTTCAGCTCTCTTATGCAATTTTATTTTTGTTTGTGGCTGTGCCGAAAAAACGATAGTTCATACATCCAAGTTAATACATCCAACAATAAAAGCTGCCCAAGAAAGGCTCTCAGAACAAATTGGTGAAGTGATAGTAACAAAAAGGTTTAACATTCTTTCAGACGAATTTTCAGCTAAAAAAGCAAAAGCTAAAGCTGAGAAAGAAGCAAAAAAACAAGCAGAGAGAGAAGATCTTGACCAATGGTTAGAAGAAAATGGATGTACCTTTGTGAAAGAATTTGAAACAGAAAAAAAACATTAAATTATTTGACTAAAAATAAGGTAGCAATGAATAAAATTAAATTTTATTTAGCAATAATGATTTTTACAACAACGTTAAGTGCTAATATTTTTGCCGGAGATGATGCCAGAGAAGTTGCCAACACCGTAAATCGCTTCAAAATGACATATGAAAGACTTTGCAAAGCAACAGAAACGTTAGTATTAAATGCTGAAGGAGATGAAGCGCAACTAAAAGAAGCATTAAACTGTCACAACATTCAAACAGCTAGCCTTATCTCGTTTGCCTTAAAGGCAATTGAACAGAGACCTGAAACAATAGAAATCGCACGTCAAGCTGCAGAATCACTGGCCCAAGAACTTGCAAAAAGAGAAAGTCATTAAATACATTATGGACATAAAAGATATAAATTTAAAAGACTTTACCCCAGACAAAATTAGAAACTTTTCTGTTATTGCACATATCGACCATGGCAAATCAACTTTGTGCGACAGATTGTTAGAATTTACAGAAACAATCTCAACAAGGGCAAACGCTGAGCAATTTTTAGACAAACTACAAGTTGAAAGAGAGCGCGGAATAACAGTAAAAGCACAAACCGCATCAATGTTTTATACGCATAATGGAACAACATACCTTCTTAACTTGATTGACACTCCAGGTCATGTTGATTTTAGCTACGAAGTTTCTAGGTCATTGTATGCATGCCAAGGGGCTCTTCTTTTAACTGATGCCAGCCAAGGAATAGAAGCACAAACAATGGCAAACTTTTATCTAGCATTTGATCAAAATCTAACCATTATTCCGGTTATAAACAAAGTAGATATCGCCAATGCCCGGCCAGAACATGTTAAGGAACAACTAAAACACCTTTTTGATTTCGATCCCGATGAGTGTATTTTGACATCCGCAAAAACCGGAAAAGGAATAGATGCGACCCTACAAGGAATAGTGCAACGCATACCACATCCAAAAAGCAATACAGACAAGACATTAAAAGCACTACTATTTGATTCATGGTACGACGATTACAAAGGGGTAATTTGCTTAATCTCAATAAAAGATGGAAGCCTAAAAAAAGGTGATTTAATAACCTTAATGCATACAGATAAGACATACGAAGTTTTAGAAATTGGTCTCATGTTCCCAGACCAAACCCCTGTTGATGCCTTATATGCAGGACAGGCTGGATACGTAATAACAGGAATGAAAACCATAAAAGAGGCACGCGTTGGCGACACTATTCATCTAAAAAAACATGCCGTTGAGCCATTTCCAGGGTTCAAGCCAGCAAAACCCATGGTATTTGCAGGAATCTTTCCAACCGATACAGAAGATTTTGAAGCAGTTCGAGATGCCATTGAAAAACTTATTCTTAACGACGCCAGTGTTTTTTGTGAAAAAACATCATCTGACGCACTTGGTCTTGGATTCCGTTGCGGATTTTTGGGCCTTTTACATATGGATGTTTTCAAACAAAGACTCGACCAAGAATACGATGTTTCTGTGCTAGCAACAGCACCTAGCGTTTTATACAAAATTGTCATGAAATATTCTGGAGATGTTTTAGACATACAAAATCCATCAGATTTTCCAGACCCAGGCAAAATAGAAGAAATTCAGGAACCAATTTTAGAATCAACAATTCTTGTTCCACAAAAATATCTTGGCAACATTTTAAAGCTATGCCAAGACAAGCGTGGCAAACAAAAAGAGATGACATACCTCGATGAGGACAGAGTTATTCTCAAATACATGCTGCCGCTAAATGAGGTAGCCACAGATTTTTACGATCAACTTAAATCTGCAAGCGCAGGGTATGCAAGCTTGGACTACGAAAATGCCGGATATAAAAAAGCTGATTTGGTAAAAATGGACGTTTTAATAAACGGAAAATCTGTTGATGCTCTTTCAATAATTATTCACAGGGAACATTCATATCAAACCGGGCGCGACCTTGCCCAAAAACTTCGCAAAGTTATTCCAAGACAACTCTTTGAAGTGGTAATACAGGCTGCAATTGGAGCAAAGATTATTGCACGAGAACGAGTTGCCCCATTGCGCAAAAATGTTACCGCAAAATGCTACGGCGGTGATATTACCAGAAAACGAAAACTTCTTGAAAAGCAAAAAGCTGGTAAAAAAAGAATGAAAAAAGTTGGAAATGTAGATATTCCACAAGAAGCATTCTTAACAATTCTCAAAAGATAACTAATAACTCAAGCTATAAAAAATTGTTCTTCCATTGAATTTTAGTTGCTTGTAAAAAATACTTGTTATGGTTATACATTAAATAATTGGTTTTTATTTTCACACAAAAAAGGAATTTAGAATGATAAAAAAAATCTCAAATTCTCCAGATTTATTTTCTGGAAATATTTTTATTTTTCATGCATTTGACATTGGTGACAGCATCTCTCTTGAAGGAATAAAAAAAGCACAACTACTTCTTTCTCCACCTCAGACAATTCCAAAATACTTCAAAAATTACCACACTCCGTTAAGCGTTGAACTACCACACCCACACAGCACAAGCAAGTGTATATCTGTTAACTTACACCACTTTGGAGCCGTTGGCTTGGTTTACCAGGTACCATTTCAAGACACTCTAGAAAATCTTCGCAAAGAATTAAGTGATGTTGATAACGAATATCAAGAGCAAAGTATTTCCGATCTAAAAGCTTTGTACAAAAAAATCAAACCGCATATATTTCAGCCAAATTTTTTTCACCATAAAACATCTTATATTGTAGTTCAAGTCGATCCAAGCCCCAAAATGAAAGATATTGATCAAATTACACAAAACTACGGAAATATTATAGCCTCCATGCTAAGGCTTGAAGATGTACAACTTTCTGATGAACAAAAAGATGAAATACTAGACAACAACATTGGGTACTATCGAAAAGACCTGGTTCTCATTGACACTGAATGCGCATTTGTTTACGACGCTGAATACCACGAACTTCTTAACTTCTTTGAATTTGCAAATCTACAACAACTCGAACTACAGTATTTTGACAACCTATTAGAGAAACAACTCAATACATTTTATGAAAAGCGCGGTCCATCAATACCATTAAAGTCTTATTTACCATTTGTTGGACTAAAAAATGATCCAATAAGTGAGCTAGACAAACTAAGAGTCGATATTTCTGTTATTACAGAGCGACTGGAAAACAGTATAAAAATTACAGGGGAAGCATACTATACAGAGCTGTACGCACACCTTATAGACAAACTAAATCTGTTGGGATGGCAAGAATCAATAGAACGAAAGTTATCAGTTCTTCGTGACATCAAAACAGTGTACAACGACAAAATAAATACATTCCGAGAACACATGCTCGAAACACTTATAATTATTTTAATTTTTATTGAGTTAATGGTAGGAATTTTTAAATAAACCTATTTTGCAACTACAACCTTTGAGGGCCTAATAACTTTATCTTTGCGCTTAAAACCTTTTTGTGTGACATCCACAAGCTCGTTTGACTTGTGGTCGGCAGAATCGATGTGCGCAATGGCTTCATGAATTTCTGGATTAAATTCTTTGCTTTGCTCAATTTCTCCAACACCGTATTTTTCCAGAAGTTTATATAAAGAATCGCTAATCATTTTAAAACCATCAAGCCAAATTTGGTCTCCTTTTTCAATTCCGTGTTTTTCGCACTCTGCAAACGCACGGTCAAAGTCATCTACAATTGAAAGAAAATCAATCAAAACATTTTCTTGCGCACCTGAAATCCATTTTAAAGATTCTTGTTCTATGCGATTTTTGTAATTTTGAAAGTCAGCATTAACTCTCAAAAATCGTTCCTGCAATTCTTCTAGTTGCTTATCACAATTTTCTTTATCTTCAGCAGATGTTTTTTTATTTTTTTCGTTCTTGTTCGAGTCTTTCTTTTTAAACACGCGACCCCCACAGATTTAGATTTTCATTTAATAATACGACACATATATAGTATACCAAATATCAAAACAAATACTAAGGCGCAAAATAAGAACAAAAGCTTCTCTTTTTCTAACATTTCTTTTATAACTATGTAATGATTGTGTAGGATTACACTTATGCTATTTATATAAAAGGAATTAGCTCATGAAGAAAAAACTTTCTTTAGTTTTAATAACTATATTTGTACTATCACTTCCTACAAAAAATTTTCCATTTTTCGGTTCCTACACTTTTAACAAGGCACAGTTACCAATACCAGAAACACGCGAATCCCGACCTTGGTTGACATCTTTTGACGCTGAATTTTTTATTGGATCAACTGAAAAATCAGAAGACCAAAAAGGAAACACAACTGAACTTTTAAATCTTTACGGACTACACAACATGAAAGCTCTTGGAACAGGTGTTACAAATCTAGATCCAACAAAAACAGAAGACAATGTTTTAATTGCACTAAACGGAATGGCATCAAGAGACAACTTTGGAATGTTTGAATTTAAAGGTAAATACTCAATAAAAGAAGTTGGCATTGATCTTAAGCAAAATTTTTCTCGCGGTTTTTTTGCACAAATACTTATACCAATTGTTTCTGAAAGCACAGGAGATATAACATATACAGACAAGTCTCCAGATGGTGGCACCGCACCAAACAAAAACTCTATTGAATGGCAAAATTTTCTTGCCTACTTTGATAGAATTTTAGAAAAATACAAGCTCAATATTAAAGAAACAACGTATGAAGGCTTGGGTGATGTTGGAGCCTTTGTTGGATGGACATACAATAATAAAAGCAACGAACAATTAGACTTTCTTAACGCCACAATAAAAACAGGAGTTTTGTTTCCTGTCTCAACAGAGGCAGAAGAAGGAATTTGTTTTGACACCGCTTCAGGTTCAAACGGGCACAGAGCCTTAAACACATCTTTTGACGTTGCTCTCGGGGCATACGATTGGCTTACTATTGGAATACATGGTGGAGCCTTATTATTTCTTGATAAAAACAAAGAAATCAGAATTCGCACAAGCTCAGAACAGAATGGTTTTATTAAGCTTGAAAAAGCAGAAGCAAACATAAGCCCTGCAACCACATGGACATTTGGAACCTATCTTAAGGCTGAACATTTTCTTAGAAATCTCTCTTTCAAGTTAGCCTACTCATTTGTGAAAAAAGGTAACGACATAGTTAATCCAAAAACCAATGTATCATCAACAGAAATAGCAAGTAAAGACAGCATATACCAAGATTGGCACAAACAAACATTGCACCTTAATTTTGAATACGACTTTGGCGAAGAAGAAGCCAAGTTCAATCCTAAAGTTGGCTTTTCATACAATTACATTCTTGATGGAAAGCGTGTTTTTAAAACAAATTTGTGGGGAGGCTCTTTTGGTCTTGATATAGCCCTAAAATTCTAGATTGAGGAACAATAATGAAGATAAAAATATTATCACTAATAATTCTTTGCTCTTTCACTATTTTCCATACTAATGCTACACAGTTTGTAAAAGGTGACGGAACATCGTCGACAGAAACATTTGGTTATAAAATTCGAGACTCTGTATTCGACAAAAAAAACGGTGTTTTTTATACAGTTTTTGGGAACAACTCTGCTACTATGGGGACAGCTTTTCTTAGCGGTGATCAGGGAGCTTTTTCAATATCAAAAAGCAGTGTAGAGCCGACTAAAACTATCATGAAAGGAATTGCAACAAACACAATTGTTAAAGGATTTTCTTTTGGAAAAATTGCTCTTCTAGAAAATGACACAATGCTTACTCCAACAATTGCTACAATACAATTCGGATATGAGAATGTCTATGATCCCACCACAGACTACACAATAAATACAACACAACTTGATAACTCGGTATATGTAATATCTAACGATGGGGCAACGGCAATAAAAAGCGCTCAAATAAATGACGCGGCACAAGCATCAGCAAAAGGAGCGATAGAAATATGTGCAAATTCAGACTTTATATTCGTCGCAGTAAAGCCTTCTGGTGGCCAATTTGGCACAGTTGGCTCAGACAGTGGAATTGCTGCAGTTAAAGTTGATCCTGAAACATTGTCTATGGACATAAAAGATGCAACTTCAGGCGGATCAGGAAATAAAGCAAGAAAAATTGATTTAACCTCGGCTGGCCCATTCGCAGCAACCAGCGACATTGTAAGCATTACACAAAATATTATTTCCATGAATTGGAATAAATTCTTAAATCGACTTTATATTGGATTAGAAAATGTAAAAACAGGGTCCGCCATTTTATCAATGGCAGTAGCACAAGTTGCTGATGATGGAAAAATTACAATCTCAAAAATAATTTCCGATCCAGACAGCTTCGATACAAGCTCAGCCAAATATATGGTTGGAGGAACAAAGAGCACGCTAGGATCGGACCTTCTTGCAACAACAAGCCTAATTCGCCCAATGCACACAAGCACAGGCCTTGACTATTTAATTTTCAACGGTGGTGTAGATACCACAAACACAACAGCACAGGTTGGTAATAAAGTTTACGCATTACCACTTGTCATGGACAACAATGCACCAGAAAATATAGGAACAATCGCTACAAACAACTTAGACGCTACCAGCAAAACTTTTAAAACTCCCGCAACAGCCACAACCATGCTAACAACAGCTGCAGCAGCAAGCTTGGTTGGAACAGGAGATCTACCAATTGAAAATACAAAAAGTGTGTCCGATATGACTGTCATAGAGGACACAGTATACATCTCCATGGACACAGTTCAAGACGGCAACAACGAAGCAGGAATTTTATACTCTCAAGCCCAATTTGACTCAACTGGCAAAATATCACACTGGACTCCATGGTCAAAAAGACTTGTAACAGAAGACTTTTTTACAGAGCTCTCTTCAGGACAAAATTTAATTCGATACTTCAGTCTAGATGCCTTAAGTGGAAAAGTCTGGGCTATAGATGGAGTTAATGTTCAAACAATTAACACAACAAACTGGACACATGGAACAAAAAATCCAAAACTTGCCCAAGCCCTCACATCAGCAATGAGCGACGGATGCTACTGTGTTCTTGACCTTGATCAATCAACTCCAAATATTGGTAGCTTAATAACAAGCCGATATGGCCTTTTTGGCGGAACCAGTGGAACCGTTTGCTTTGCAAAAACAAGCTATACGCAAGCTGCCGGCACAAACAAAACACAAGAAATGCCAGATACATTTGAAAACGGTGAAGAAAACTTTTTAATAACAAGCTTACCAACAAATCAACCAGTAAAAGTTCTTGCCTATACAAAAAGAAATGCAGCAAACGAAAACTTCTTTCTTGCCGGAACAAACGATGGACTATACGCATTTGCAGCTGCTGATGCAGATGGAACCGGACTTACCGCAGCAGCTTTTGGCGACTTGAGCAATGCTCAATTTGTTGCCGGACAATGGCATAAAGTTGATAATATAAACGGTGCAGTAACTGATATAAAATCTCTTGGTAATTCAGTTTACGTACTGGTCCACGAACTTTCAGAAGGCACAATTATAGATAAGGTTTATAGAATTCCTACAGGATTAACCACGGTAACCGCTCTTGGCACAGCAACAAACCATAATGTAATAGCACAAACAAGCACAAACCAATTATTAAATGCTCCAATATTTACAAGCATTGAGCTAATTTATATAGCCGATGGAAAAGAACAGCTTGTATTAGCAACAAACAACGGAA
>JABGSX010000016.1 GCA_018647505.1 bacterium
AAACATGATAATGAGTACATATTATTTAGGTCAAGGACTGACCAAAATATGTGTTCGTTACTTTGATTGGGATGTTTGTAGTGAACTACGGCCAAGAGACGGCGCAGGGCAACAATTTATTGATGATGTTTCAAATTTGTACGAAATTGTAAAAACAAAACTGTCTCAAATGTCTGGCCTGGCAATTGCACGGTGCGGAACAAAGGAGGTAACTGAACTTGTCACTTCTGCAATGATTCTCAATGGTCTTTCAAAAATACTTAACCCGGTAAAAAACGGAGTATTAAAACACAGTGCTTCAATTGGAAAAAAGCTCTCAAAATCAATAGGCAACAAATTAGAATATACAGGCTTGTCCGAGGATATTATTGCCAATCCTTTTGGTGCAGCTGTAGCACAGTCAGCCCATGATGTTTTTGATATTGCCCAAACGGCACAACATGTTTCTAAAACCAAAACGATTCCATTCCAAATTGCTTTTGCAGATGTTAGTACCAGCTGTTTTCTGGAAAAAGACCGCGAGCTTGAAGGTGCTGCAAAGAACGTTCGGACCAATGCTGCGTGGAAAAAAATGCGCGAGTATGAAAAAAGGGAGGGTAACAAGGGACCGGAACATGACCCTGATGATCCTAGAAAAAAGGAACGAAAGAGCGGTCTAAAAAAGTTTGTACCACTAGAAAATGAGTTGGAGGTTTTACAACGAGAAATAGGAGACGGGCTGAAGGGTTATGAAGAACTAGGAAATAATAAAATTCAGTTGAATTTTAAACATTTTCTACAACCAGATGCAAACAAAAAGGGGTTGCCTAAAGGCTTCCATCATAATTATTTGGATCATTACACCAAACAATACAAAGTTACAAAGACCATGGATTTGAAAAATGGATGCTATGTTGCAGAATGGTTTAATGGAAAAGGAACCAGAGCATCTTCATTTGTTCCAGATAGCATGACTCGCTTAGAATATATAAAATCGGTAAAGGAAGCGTATTATAATTTGATTTATGATATAAGATCAGTTTCTGGCGGAATAAAAAAATTAATAGGTAAATCAAGGAATGGGATTGTTTTTGAAATGAGAATAAACAATTGTGGCATAATGGACTCAGTGTTTCCATGTATAAATGAGATGATAAAATGAGATTAATCATACTTTACAAGGGAAATGGAAATTTTTATTTTCCAAAAAATAACAAAATAGAAGATCCTAAATTAGATCTGATATATGATTTTTTAGAATGCGATGGAATTATTTTAGTTCCAAATTTAATTTTAGATTGGATTGATAGCGATGAAAATTGGATGGGGACAAATGTATGCTTTTTGAGAAAAGAGGATAAAAAAATTGTTTTGGGTTGGGATCATGACGAAGATGAAGAATTTTTATTTTCCACAAGTAAAAAGTACTTTATTACAATGGTCAAAAAATGGTTAGAGGTAAGAAAAAAAGAACCAAAAGAAATAACTATAAGTCTATACGATGATGGTCAAGTAGAGATTTCTTTACCAATGCTATAAAAATATTTATCTACTGAAAAGAAAGCTTGTTGAAGAAAAAAGAAAAAATAGCGGTCTAAAAAAGTTTGTACCACTAGAAAATGAGTTGGAGGTTTTACAACGAGAAATAGGAGACGGGCTGAAGGGTTATGAAGAACTCGAAAATGATAAAATTCAGTTGAATTTAAAACATTTTCTGCAACCCGATGCTGATAAAAAAGGATTTCCAACGGGCTTCCATCATAATTACTTGGGTTATTATACGGATAAATACAAAGTTACAAAGAGTACAAATTTGAATAATGGATGTTGCGAAATGGTTTAATGGTGTTAAGTGGAAGACATCATCTTTTGTGCCAGATGATATGACACGATTGGAATATGTAAAATCGGTAAAGGAAGCATATTATAATTTAATTAGAGATATAAAGCCACTTCATGGGGTAGACTTCAAACTAATTGGTGAATCCAACAATAGAATAAGATTTGAAATGATTGTCGAAAAAAAAAAACGGAATAATGACCTCTGCGTATCCACTTATAACTAAAATGAGGAAATAATGAAAAAAATAATTCTTGAAAAAAATAGTAATGGGATCTTTGTGCAAACTAAACTATTTAAAGAAGAAAAAACAATAGATTATAAATTTGATATTATTGAGGACTTGTTGTTTAGCAATTACATTGAGATAGATTTTTTAAACAAATTACTAGAAGATGAAAGTGAAACATGGCTAGGAACAAATGAGGGCTTCATAGAAAAAGATGGAGACATGCTTGTTATTGGATATGAACAGGACTATGAAGAAAAAAAATATGTTTTTAGAACAAAACCAAAATATTTAGTGGATATGATTGAGCGGTGGGAAGAAATATTCAAAATAAATCCAAATAAAATTTCAATTTTATTGTACAAAGACGGTAAAGTAAAAATTAATCCTGTTGATTAAAAACTATCAAAAAGCACATTTTGATATTGCTAAAACGGCACAACACGTTTCTAAAGCCAAATCAATTCCATTCCAAATTGCCATAGCAGATGTTAGTGCCCGTTGCACGCCTCGCAAGAATGCCAGGCACCAGATGATTGTCTTTTTTATCAATAAGAAATTGAGTTTTGTAATAACTCTGTTTCCAATTGTTTTATTTCTTTTAACTCGATGTCTTTACGGTCAATTACCAACTTTACAACTTCTGCTATAACGGCTTTGCTAGTTTCCATATTTTTTTTAGTTAAATCTCTTAGCTCTTTTGATTCTTTAACAGAATATTTAAAATTAAATGTTCCTGTATAGTTTGATGCTGGCCTTTCAAGAGGTTTATATTCACCCTTTTGGTATTCAGGATTTGGAACTAATGGAAGATATATAAGGGTTGTTGTTTCTTTGTCCAAGGGATTTCCGTGTACGCTTACAACTTGGTTAACTTGAGAGTGGTCTATTTTAGGAAATTTTTTGTAGACTTTGAGTTCTTTGTTGCGCCTAAAAAAGTCTTCTGCTTTTCTAAGTTCTGGTGCGTCCTTTACAATTCCCGATTGATCTAAGCAGATTGTAATATCTGTTTTTCTATAATCTACATAAAGAGGTGGAAGAGGGAGGTTATAATCAATGCCGGCGTCTATAAGTGTTAGCCTTTTCCAATCATTGTAAGGTAACCCCGAGGCTTTATATGTAAAGTTGTTTATAGTTGCTGAAGATGCTCTATATTCTCCAATATTAGATGCCATGATCTCGTTCATTACTACTTCAAGAAATGGAGGGTAAATATTGCCACCAATTACTTCTCTAATAGCCTCTTTAAAGTTTACAGCAAATGCCGAACCCCATATTCCCATAAAATAGCATAGCGGTTGAGGAGGGGCTGGTTCAACATCGCTTCCTCTTATAAATGATCTTCCAAGAGCCCATGTATCAATGTAAGACCCCATTGCTGGGCCACCACATTCGAATGGGGTAAATATAAACCATTTGTAATCCTGATATAGAGAGTTTTCTGGGGCAATTACAGCTGTATATATTGGAAATGGTACTTGCCCACTTTGTACCAAAGGAGCTTGGTCGAATAAGAACATGTTTTTAGGTTTTGTGTATTCTTGAAGACCAGTAAGGAGTTCTTGTCCAATTAGATTTCCATAGATATCAACGATAGATATTGGTATAGAAAATACAACTTTTCTTTGCAAGCATGTATAAATTTGTTGTTTGTCAGAGTTTTTAGCAATGCTTGAGATTGACTTGTTGGTTCTTGCGTCAAGTTGTTGCATATAGCTTTTTATGTCCATTTTTGATGTTAGCCAACCTGAGATTAACCAAGTTGACCCCGAAAGTCCGCCAATGTATGTGCTAGCATCAAGTAGTCCAATATCATCAGCGCCCTCAAGACTTCCACCTGTTGCTTTCATGGCTCTATAGCCGCCGCCGCTTCCGCATAAACCAATGCGTGGAAGATTATCTGGGCCAATGCTTTCAATAATGTTTTCATAATGTTTTTGTTCTTGTTCTGATGCGTATGTTCCAGATAATAATTTTTTGAACCCATCAATTGTTTTTTGACTGTTTAGCCTGTTATGAACAGAGTTTCGTTCTTTGTTTTCTTCGTCCCATGTACTTCTTACAGAAGCGTGTTGTGTTGCATATGGATAATTTTTGTAGCCATTTTTTAAAAGATCAATTGTTTTTTCAATAGAGTCGGATAAAAAAGCTCTAAATGGGCGAGATTTCCATTGAGAATATGTGAGAATTTTAACTTTTCCATTATCCGTTGTTACAAAAAATTCGTTTTTACCTGCAGTTGTTGCTGCCATTTTTAAAGTGCCAAGGTTTGCGCTGTCAATATGATTATACTGTGGTGATTGTAATAACTCTTGGTCATCGGTTGCGTATAGTTGCCTATCCCAAATTTGTCCTCTCCAGTTTATTTTTCTTTCTGGTCTTTTAATAGCGACTTTTTGTCTTATTGGAGCACTTTTTTCTATTATTTCAGCGGCTAATACTGCTGGAAGAGTGTAAACAGGACTGGCTGGTTGTGTTTTAGGACCCCTGACATAATGTACTTGTGCATATCTATCGTACAAATCTGTGTTTGTTACGTGAACACTATCCGCAAAAGCTTGTAGGTGAAAGAATGCAAAAACGAATGTTAATAAAAATTGGAATTGTTTTAGGGTGGGCATGTAAATCTCCTTATTTTTTTTAATAAAACTTAAGAAGACGCTAACATAAAATTAAGTTAAAGATCAAATTTAGTGTTTTTTCTTAATTGCTCAATTGCGGCTTGAAAGTCTTCTGGTGGTTCGTGCGAAAATGAGAGGTTTTCATTTTGATAAGTAAACTCTAGTTTTTGTGCGTGCAGGGCGTGACGATCTATTATTTTTGAACTTTGTCCGTAAGTTGTGTCCCCAATTAGAGGGTGTCCGATTGCTAATAAGTGAACTCGAATCTGGTGGGTTCTGCCTGTAACAGGTTTTGCTTCTAGTAATGTGCTGTCTTCAAAGTATTCCAAAACCTTGTAGTGAGTTACAGAGTCTCTGCCGGAAGGATTTAAATGAGTCATTTTTATTCGGTCTTTTAAGTTTCTGGAGATTGGCAGGTCTATTGTTCCTTCTCTATCTGGATGACCAGACACTATTGCAAGGTATGTTTTGTGAATTTCTCTTGTTCGAAACATATTGCCAAATAAAGTATGTACATGGTTTTTGCGTGGTATGATTAAAATTCCAGATGTGTTTTTGTCTAATCTATGAACAATTCCAGGGCGATCGGCCTCACCAACTTTTGCAATATCCTTAAAATGGCACAAAAGCCAATCTACAAGAGTTATTGTTTCGTGGCCAAATTTTGTGTCGGTTGGTTCGTGTACAATCAAACCGGCTGGTTTATTGACGATTAAAAAGTCATCATTTTCGTGAATTATTTTTACGCCAATGTCTTTTTCAACAACTTTTTTGACGACTATTGATTTTGCTTCTGGAGACTTTAATACAATCTCATCATTTGGCTGTATGCGTGTGCTGCTTTTTCTTATTGTTGTGCCGTTTATGCTTACGGTTTTTCTTTTGATAAGATTTTGAAAAAAACTTCTTGAATATAGAGAAAGGTGTTTGACCAAAAAAACATCCAGCCTAAGATCTGTATCTTCGTCTTCCGCTGTTATTGTAACAATTTCATTTGGTTTTATTTCCCTCATAAATATTTCCCTTTTGCCCCCTATATACTTAATGATGATTTTTTACCAACACAGCTGAAAATTATTTTAATGTTTTAAACGCCTATTTTTCATGTTATGCATTATACTTATAAAGTCAAATTGGTGGTGTTTTTACCATTTTATATTGTTAATATTATAGGCTTATTAGATTTACAAATTATAGACAGTATTAATTAGGTTGGGTAACCTATCTTTTTAGGGTTTGATACAATAATATATGGTGTCATGCTGCCTTATTTTTTTGTTTTGGAAGGGGGCTTTGTTCCATGAAAAAATTGTTTATAGAGATTAAAAAAAATATAAATAGTGTTATCGAAGAATATAACTATCTGTGGGCGGAGTTTATTGAGGAACATCCGGTTGATATAGCTCATTTTTTATCAACTCTTTCTAAAAAAGATTTTTCTAAATTGTTTGTAGAGCTTCCGGAGAGCTTAAAAGTAAGTGTTTTTCTTGAACTCCAGGATGCATTAAAGGCAACGAGCCTTTCTTTATTGTCGGACGAAGAAATTGTTCATGTTTTTAAGAAGTCTACTCTTCATGGTCTATCCCATTTCTTGGAATTTTTAACCGATTCAGATTTAAAGAAATATTTAGATGTTCTTCAAAAGGAGGACAGAGAAAGAGTTCTTTCGTTATTAAAATTTAGTCCCGATTCTGCTGCTGGCATAATGGATATTAGAGCGTTTTCTTTGCGGCAGGATCTTACTGTTGCTGAGTCTATAAAAATAATAAGACGCGTAAAGGCGCAGAAAGGCCTAAAGTCTCAAGTTTTTGTAACAGATCTTAATAATCGTCTTGTTGGTCACGTTAACCTGGAAGATTTTATTTTACAGGAGCCGGAACAAAAAATTCAGAATTTTATTAAGAGAAATGAGCTTGTTGTAAAAGCGGCTGAGTCAAAAGAGGTTGTTGCTAAAAAGATGGTTAAATACCACATGCCTATTATACCAGTTATCAGTGATGATTATTTTTTCTTGGGTTCAATTTCAAGTCGTGACATTGTTGAGGTTATTGAAGAAGTTGCAGGGGACGATGTGTACAAAATGTCTGCTCTTGTTCCAATGAAGAGGACGTATTTTGAAACTTCATTTGCTAAGCTTATTTATGAGAGAAGTCACATTTTGATTCTTCTTCTTCTTGCTCAATCCTTTTCTACCATGATACTGGAGCATTATGAATCTATGTTACAAGGCTTTCTATTTTTCTTTGTAACGATGCTTACAAGTACTGGTGGCAATGCGAGTAGCCAAACGTCGGCTATTACCATTCAAGGTTTTGCAACTGGGGAGCTAAATCAGGATAATGTTAGTAGATTTATTAGAAGAGAGTGCTTAATGGCTCTTGTTATAGCTTCAATTGTTGGGGTGACTGCATTTGCCAGAGCTTATTTTTTTTCTGATACACAAAGTTTGGTTGGTAGTTCGATTGTTTCTATTACGGTATTTTGCATTGTTTTGGTGGCAACATTGTTTGGATTTCTTTTCCCTATAATCCTTAGAAAAATTAAAGTTGACCCTGCATTTTCGGCTGGTCCATTTTTAACAACGCTAATGGATATTTTGGGCTTGATAATATACTGTTATATAGGTAAACTTATTCTAAGTTATTTTTCGATATAGAAAGTTTTTATTTCTTGACAAAGAAAACTTCGATCGGTACCATCGAAAGAGTAATGGGTAATGATATTTGAATTAAGTTAGAAGATTACGGGCCGCTAGCTCAGTCGGTAGAGCAACAGCCTTTTAAGCTGTGGGTCGTTGGTTCGATTCCAACGCGGCTCACCAGTCCCCATCGTCTAATCCGGTTAGGACATCGCCCTTTCACGGCGAAAATAGGGGTTCAAATCCCCTTGGGGACGCCAAGTTAAAAAGCCACGGAGTTTTATTTCCGTGGCTTTTTTTATTTATTTCGGTAATAGTTCAACCATTAATTTTTTGTTTTGCCTTGCTTTTAGCTAATTTTGGGCACAAAAAACCACTATCATATTTGAGTTGTGTGATGGTTACAAATCTATCTAGATTAAATAAACCAGTTGTTTCTGCGAACTATTACTTCAGAATTAGGCATAAGAAAAAAAGTATGAGTTTTTTTAGTACGTGGATCAAATTGCGTAAACTTTATCTTTTCGACCCCTTCAACATAGACAGGTCCTTGACAGATTGCCCCCACA
This sequence comes from bacterium, assembly GCA_018647505.1. Lineage (GTDB taxonomy): Bacteria > Babelota > Babeliae > Babelales > JABGSX01 > JABGSX01. The sequence continues at coordinate 7,877 of JABGSX010000016.1, forward strand.
GTGTCTTCAGGGTCCCCGTAGTAAGCGCTTTCGCCAATTTCAACACTTGCAGCCCACATGCTAATTGCATCACATGAACGCAAATTAATACAGCTTGTGAGTACCAAAAAAAGAAATAAATAAAACTTACGTTTCATAATAAAAAACTCCAAAGAAAATGATTGATTAGATATAGTAACTTGATTATTTAGATATAATAAGCCAATCGATATAAAAAAGGTAACGATAGTTATAAAATCGTCAAGGCTTAATATATTGTTAATCTATTTTTAATAGCCTCAAAAAGCTCTGGAAATGTTGGTTTATAGTAATCACCGCCAAAGTGACCTTGTGTTTCATATTCGTAGTATTGTGAATTTAGCTTGTTTTTAACAAAGCGGGGTTCATCAATAGGAATCCATGGGTCATCGATTGAGGAAAATTGAACTATCCATTGTTGATTGTTTTTTATAGTATCCCAGTTCCATGGTTTTTCAAAATAGCCACTTTGTTTTTCAATCTCATCCCCTAAGTCAGTGTAATATGAACCAACAAGGACTGACCCTAGAATCTTACTTTCCTCTGCAAATCGCATTGCAGCAATTGCTCCAGATGAATGACCTATCAATATGGAATATTCATCAGCTTTTAATTCATTTTTTAAAAATGGTAGCCAATAAGATGCTCTTGCTAACTTTGCATCTGGAAATTGACGAGAAACAACATTGTACCCAATATTTTCTAATGCATCCTTGAGATATGGAAACCAATTATCATTTGGCGTACTATCATGGTTGCCGTGCATTAAAATAATTTTGATTTTTTCTTTATTCATTGTATTTGTCTTTTATCTTTGGGAATATCAAATGAAAAAGCCACCATGCCATTTAAATAGCATGGTGGCTACAAATAATTTAGGTTAATTTAGATGCGTTAGCGAACTTCAACCTCTTCCGTAGGCTTAAGATACACAGCATCAATACAAACATGAGGGAGCCCCATAGAATCATATGTGGTAAGTTATTTTACAAACGTTATCCATGTTATTCCGTCACCGATATGTTCACCGTTTGCACCGAGGCAAGTTGCCCAGCCGTCGAAGGCATAACGATGGAAAGCACGCTGTCCAGCGTAAAGAGAGCCAGCGCAAACCGTTATTAGATTATAAGCATGTAAACTAAGACAGCTTGCTAGTGCCAAAAAAAGAAATAAACAAAACTTGCGTTGCATAGTAAAAACTCCATAAAATAACGATAATTTAGACATAATAACTAGATGGGTTGTTACAAATTGTACAGATAATTTTCCACTCGTCAATACTCTTAAAACGTATTAGGTTTTTGTTATTTTTTGCCTAGGCTAATAGAGTCGTACATCAATTGGAACATCTTTGTCTGTAACAATTAAAGTGCTTTTCGTTGTCAGGAACACCCAAAGTTAGAACTTCTGGAGTTGTCGGTCCAATCTGCCTTGGTGGAAGTCTTACAATACAAAAAATGTTTGCTTTCTAATTCTTCAATGTTGTAGTTTTGTATTAACTGGGCGCAAGATTTTTTTATACCAATCTCTGGTCCAAGGTCAATTTTAAGTTTGTAAGATGGTTTTCTAGCTTCTGGAAAGTCTTTTACATCAATTGTTTTTCCAACACGAGTATCCAGTTTTTGAAAATCTTCAAATATTGCCAATGTTTTATACCCATAAAATAATGTGTAAATTGCTCTAATTATCGTTTTTTAGAAAGTATAATTAAAAGGCAAAGCTAGTAAGTTGATCAAAAAAATATTTTGCAAGAGGTGAGTTGTTATCGGGTCTTTTTATTGCGGAAAAGCTTTAAATAAAAACTTTTAATAATTTTTATATTAAATTAGCCTTGAATTTGTGGTTGGCCTTCTATTTTTTTAGGGGTATTCAAAAATGAGTTTTTTTATAAATATTTTGTATTTTTTTATCATAACAGTTCTTGTTGTAGTTTCGATTTGTTTTGCTTGGCGTTTTTTGTCGCAAAAATTTCATCTTCCTTGTCCTTCTTGGTTGGGGTGGATGGTAGAAATGGACAATCCATTTACAAAAACCAGTCGTGCCAGTGTAATTATTGGTCATCTTGAACTTAAACCTGGTATGAAAGTGTTGGATGTTGGCTGTGGTCCAGGGCGGCTTACAATTCCAATAGCCAAAAAAATTGGTCCTCAAGGAATTATAACGGCTTTAGATGTACAGCAGGAAATGTTGCAACGTGTTCAACAAAAAGCACAGGCAGAGAGCTTAAAAAACATTCAACTTTTTCAAGCTAATATAGAGGATGGTAAGATAGAAAACAATCTATATGACCGTGCGTTGTTAATCTCTGTGTTGGGTGAAATTCCAAATATGGCGGTTGCAATGAAGAAAGTATTTGATTCTCTTAAGCCTGGTGGAATGTTGTTGGTGACAGAGGTTGTTTTTGATCCACATTTCCAGAGCCAAAAAACAGTTCTTCGATTGGCTAAATCAGCTGGATTTAGGGTAATGAAGATAGTTGGTAATCGTTTTGCATTTACTATGCAATTAAATAAGCCGATTGATTAGATAGAACAGGAAGGCTTTAAATTGACTTGCAGCTGTATTTTGGTACTATGAAAATAGTTGATCATTTATTTTTAACCCCTTTAATAAAGGCAAGGTGGGGTTTTTTATGAAAGTTTTTAGTTTTACAATCTAAGTTTTCGGCAAAGTGGCTCTAAGTAGCGTTTGCCGTGTCTTATAATCATCATTTTTATATACATAATTGTGTTAACAATAGGATGTTTCTATGTTTAATTCCAATAACATGGCATTACTTTTGTGTCTTTGTATTGGCGTATCAATAATAAATGTAAAATTAGAATCTCAAGTAGAAAGAAATAATAAAATGAACGAGAAAATAGAAAATAAATGGCTGGAACATTTAAAACAAACAACAAAGCTGTCAGGTCAATTTGAAGGAAAAGATAAGACTGGAGTTTCTGTTGTTTTTGACTGGGCAAGACTAAATGTTCAATCTCCAGAATTTGCTGAAACATTAAAAAGCATAGGTGATGTTACATCCAAGGCTTATGTTCCAGTAGAGTCTGGTTTTTTACGAGCCAACCCTAACTTGGAATTTGATGATCACTATCTAAAACAATTTGAGGCATTTTTTTTAAATGGGCATGAGAATGTAGATTGGACAGCTGTTGGAGAAAAAGTTCAACAAGTTATAAAACAATTTTATTCTATGGATCATTCTAAGTTTAGTGCTGATAATATGTATTTTTTTGTCACAGTTAAGGATAAAAAGACCAAAGAGATGCTTGGGGCAATTATATTCTTTGTTATGCCAGAATATCCATATGGTGATGTTAAGTGTACAAGCTTTGCGGTTTTGCCGTCGGCGCAAGGACGTGGGCTTGGTAAGTTTCTTATGAGCTCAATCTTTATAATTATTCCAGATTTAAATCGGATTTTTCTTTGTACTCGGCCAACTAATGCCAATGCGTTAAATGCTTATCGTGCCTGGGGCTTTGTGGATGATGTTAATCCTATAAAAGAGCCATATTTTAAGGCAAATACAAATCAGTGGGCAAGCTTTGAATATAAGGTCAACTCTTCTGATATTTTGCAACGCATAGCAAAAACCTTAACCGATATTAAATAAAATAATTGGACAACCCTGTTTGGATAGCGGGGTTGTCCATACTTTTCTAGAATATAAAAAGTTGTGCATTTAACTGTATTAATCTTTTTCGATTTTATTTATTTTTTAGGTTGCTAAAGAATCTGATATAACGCATAACATTTCAAACATCAAATTTGCTCCAACTAAGGCTGTGCAGCCACTTGGATCAAATGGTGGAGAAACCTCTACAATATCTCCTCCAATTAAATTTAATCCACGCAAGCCGCGAATAATTTGTTGCCCTTCAAATGAGGTTAGCCCACCAATTTCTGGAGTGCCTGTTCCTGGGGCGTAAGCAGGATCAAGCCCATCAATATCAAAGCTGATATATGTTGGGTCGTCGCCAACAATATTGCGGGCTTCTTTAATAACAGCCTTAAGACCCATTTCGTAAAATTCTTCAATATGAATAACTCGCATTCCTGATTGATATGAAAATTCCCAAAGATGTTCATGTGGACCGCGAATGCCAATCTGAATAGTGCGTTTTGGATCTAGCACACCAGTTTCTACAGCATTGCGAAAAGGGCTTCCGTGTTGTAATTTGCTTCCATCAATTTTGGAGGCTGTATCACAATGAGCATCAATATGAATCAACCCTACAGGCTTGTTTTTTCCTAGAGCCTTTAAGATTGGGTAACTTATTGAATGATCTCCTCCAGCAGTAATTGGAACAACGTTTGCTTTTGTAATATTGTTATAAAAAACTTCTATATCTTTAATAGATGTTTCTAAGTTGTGTGGATTAGAAAAGGGTACATCCCCAATATCACCAATGCGACAGTTTTGAAATGGTATAATTTTGCTTTGATGGTTTTGAAGTCCGGTTAAACTTGACTGATTTCGAATTTCTCGTGGACCATGACGGCTTCCTGGCCTATTTGTTGTGCCACCATCAAAAGGAACTCCAACTAATGCAATGTCTAGGTTTGTTAGGTCATTATAAAAAGGTGTGCGCATGAAAGTTGGAATACCGCTATAAGAGGGAAGTAGCATTGGACTATTAGATTGTATTAATTTTTTAATAAATTTTTTCATTTTTTCCATTTTATTTTCCCATACAACTTACAATTATTCTTTGTAATTATGTATATCATTTTAATTAGAATAATTAAATTAAAAAGCGCCGTTTTTTGCGACGCTTTTTAATAAAGTTGTATTACAGTTTTGGTAATGTAAGTTGATAGCCTATATTTTTTTATCTGTAAAATATGTTTTTTGTGTTGGGTCAGATGAAATTAAATATGAGCTCAAAACAACCATTAATGTCTTTTTATAGGGATCTTCTTTAGCCATATCGTTTGCTTCGCTTGCAGCCTCTTGTGCCTCTTCTGCTAATTCAGATAAAGAAGATTTAGCAAGTAACCAATTTTGGATTGCTACTGCCTCTGCTCTATGAAATTCTTCACTGGCCGTATCTTTCATTTTGCTGGCAGTTTCCATTTCTTCGGTGTAAAGGTCTGACTGAAATGATCCTCCACTATCAAGAGTATCAAATAGCTTCCACTGGGCTATATCAAGAGCAATCCATTTGTCGATTAAGGTTGAAAGTGAAGCTTGTAAATTTAAATCCGCATTTTGTTCATCCATTTTAACAATACATTCCCAAAATCTATCTAATTCATCTTTTAACCCTGTTTCATCTTCTGTTACAATGGGGCCAAATTTGTAAAATGGGTTTGTTCCTAGAGTTTGTTCTGTGTTGGGTTGACTTGCATATGAGATATTTATTGATAATAAGATAGTCGTTGCGATTGTAAGAAAAGCCTTGTTCATAATTAACCTCTATTAATTGATATAGTGTAATTAGTTGACTTGCTTTCTTACCACCTCCATTAGACGATTTTTACTTTTTAACACTATCATGTATATTGAAAAGTGTAAATAAAGTGGTGTTTTGATGAGCAGGGTTTTTGGATAGTTTTGTCAACGTCAATATGCCTAACGTCAATATGCCTATTGAAAAAAAATGGATATAAATATACCGCAATATATGTTTTTGATTTTATTCTTTTTATTTATCAAAATTTTCAGTCGTATTAAAATGGGAAAGCCTCATTAAAAACCGAAAGGGAATAATATGGTGATTCAAAATAGTACAAAAAGCATCATATTTATAGTATTGGGATCAGTTCTTTTCTTGTTTTCTTCTGCACCATTTTTATTAAATCTTGTGTTGTCACTTCTTGGATTATATTTGATCAATTATGGCTTGAGGGCTTCAGGAAGACCTCCTTTGCTCTATATGGTTCAAAGTTGGTTTGATAATTTACATTTCTAAACTATTGAACCAGTATTGGAGATTTTATTATGTATAAAAGTAAGAATTTGCCTTGGAAAGAGGCTGTTTCTTTTAGTCTGAAGAGTTTTATTAACAATGTTAGAATTTTTTGCTTGGCTGGCGCTCTTCACATGGCTGTTGTAGTTTTGGAAAAACTTACATTGACAGGGATTAATTTTAATTTAAATATCGAAGACAATACAAAGGAAGCTTTCCTTGAGGCAATAAAAATCGTTTCAACAAGTAGTTGGATTTTCTTTTTTATCAAGGGGATTGTTTTATCGTTGTTTGTTTTTGGATTGACCATAGGCGTTACAAACGTGGCTCTTGATATTTGCAAAAATGGTAGCTCCACTTATAAAGCGCTTTTTGGAGGGTTTAGATTTATACCTCGTTCTATAGTTTTGATGTTTTTGTTTTTAATACCGATTGCGGCAACTTTTTCGTTACCATTTTTATTTTCTAATCCAGAATTGATTCTTTCGTACGTTGGAATTGTGGCGGTACCGTTGTTGCTGATCCTTTTTTCATACATTTGTTTTATTATTTTTATTATTGTGGACAAAGACATAAGTGCTTTTCGTGCTATAAAGTACAATGCAAAGCTTATGGTTGGGGCTTTCCATAAAATAATTTTAGTTATTTTTGCTTGGATATTTGTTGGTTTATTAGTTGTCTTTATAACTTCACCATTTGGTTTTGTTGTTGGGTATCCATTAAAGGTTTTTGTTTTTAATCCTATTGCTGTTCTTTGGTTTGCGTATGTTTACAAAAAGTTGGATGAACAGACATAGGAACTTCTAGCGAGACAAATTTTATAATAATCTTGAAAAAAGACTCTTCTTTAGAACAATATAAAATTAGTGTGCTGTTTATTGTTCTAAATAGAGGAGTTTTTTATGGCTAAGCAAAAGACATTTTCTTTTTTGGAGGCTATCAAGTTTGCTTTTATAAACTTATTTGAGCATTTTGCTATTTTTTTAAAAACTGGTCTGACTTATTTTGCATTTTTTGCTGCTTTTATCGGTTTGGTTGTGGGTTTCATTATTTTTACAATTAACTCTATTGAGTCAGGTTTGAATACCGTTGCGGGTCATATAGTTAATCATCCGGTTGTGCAGGCTTTTAAAATGGCGTCTTTAAAACCAACAACATTTCATGTTCGTATTCATGATAAATTTCCAATAGGTGAAATTTTAATAGGCCTACGATTTGTTGCAGAGCATGCTAGTGTTATAATACTATTCTTTATTATTTTTTGGCTTATTCAAACTGGTTTAAAACTTGGTTTTACAAAAATTAACTTAGACATTTACGATAAAAAACCGCCAGTTTACAAAGATTTGTTTTCCTGCTTTGGTCTTATTGGTCGGGCTGTTGTTGCTAGTTTTTTATACTCATTGATGGTTGGCTTTGGACTTCTTTTATTTGTAATTCCTGGCATTATATTTGCAATAAAGTTTGGGTTTTATTTGTACGCCATCATTGAAGAAGACTGTGGGATTATTGATAGTCTAAAGCGTAGTTCTCAGATTACCAATGGTGCAAAATGGCAGCTCCTTTCCTTTCATGGTTTGCTAATATTTGTTTGCACTTTGCTTACTAGCATTGCAATTGGAGTTATTGTTGCTGTTCCTGTGTTTATGTTGGCCGAAGTTTATGCATATAAAAAATTAAAAGAACAGACATAAAATGTAACCCCGCCAGATGGCGGGGTTTTTTATTTCCATGCGGCTTGTTTGTAATCTCTTTTAAATTTTTTTTCAATTTCGTGATGTTCTAAAAGCCAACTTGTCGGACGTCCATGGGGACAACAAAAACGATTTTTAGCGTGTTTAAGATTTTCAACTAGCTTGAGCATTTGTTCTGTTGTTAATTTGTCTCCAGCTTTTATCGCTGCTTTGCATGCCATTTGTGCAACAAGTTTTCTAAGCAAAATTGTTCGAATATCTTCGTGTTCAAGACCTTGAGATTCTGTAATAAATCCAATTGTTTCGTTGACGAGTTCCTGGATAGAAACGTTTTTTAAGTGAACAGGGGTCGCTTGAACCGCGAGTTTTCCCTCCCCCATTTGTTCAAGTACAATTCCATTGTTTTTAAACAGGTCCAGGTATGGTGTTAAAATTTTTAGATCTGTTGTAGAAAGCGAAATTATTTGTGGAAAAGCAAGTGCAATTGTCGCGACATTTTGATCAAGCTTTTCCAAAAATTCCTCGTATAAAATTCGTTCATGTGCAGAGTGTTGATCGATAACTATAAGTCCGTTAGGGCGATCAATTAATATAAAAGTCCTTTTATATTGTCCAATAATCTCATAATGAACATCTGAACTTGTTTCAGGAGAAATAGAAAGATTTTCTTCTTTTGGCTGATTGTTGGTTTTTGATTCCTGTGCAAATGAATCTTTCATTCTGATCGGTTGTTCGGTTGGTCTGGAGGAAAACGTTGCTTGTGGCATTCCAGGATAAAGAGTTTTTGGCTGGTTGTTGTGTTGGGGCAAAGATTGTGCTTGTGAGATAGAATTTGAAAATGTTGAATTTTGTTGCGCAGGGTTTGTTTTTATTTGCTCTGAAACATAAAGCTCAAGGGTTTGTTTTACGGAATTTTGAATTAGAATTTCCAGACTTCGTGGACGGGTAAATAGAATTTCTTCTTTGCGGGGGTGTACATTCACATCAATTAATGATGGATCAACTTCAACAAAAATCGCCGCTGCCGGAAATTTTCCGTAGTAAAGAGCATGTTCATATCCCTTGAGCAAAGATCTTGCTAGCTTATTATTTCTTATCAATCTGTTGTTAACAAAAAACAAAATGCAGCTTTTGTCGTAGCGACCGTAATGGTAATGTGTTATTGCTCCAGAAACCTGGTATTCTTTATTTCTATTTTCTGCCAAAGGTAAAATTTGTGAGCCTTGTGTATGTTCCCAAACTTGTGCGCATCTGTTTTTGATGTCTTGTGTCGGAGGGCAGTTATAAATTAAGTTTTCGTCACGGAATAGCTTAAAGTGTATGTCTGTATTTGATAAGCAAAAAGCCTGAAATAACTGTGTAATGTGTCGCCATTCGGTTTCATCTTTTTTTAGAAATTTAAGCCGTGCTGGAAGATTATAAAATAGGTTTGCGACGGATATGTCTGTTCCTTGTTGGCAAGACACAGTTGTTTTGTTTGCAATTGTGTTATTTTCAATCGAAAATTCAGTTCCAGCGTCTGATTTTTTGTTTTTTGTTTTAATTTTTGTATGAGACACTGTGCATATGCTTGCAATGGCTTCTCCGCGAAAACCAAAAGTTGTCAGGGTTTCCAGATCTTCTATGTTTCCAATTTTGCTTGTTGTGTATTTTAAGAAACAAATTTTGGCATCTTCCTCCGACATTCCTGTGCCGTTGTCTACAATCCGTATTAATCCTTTGCCAGACGCTTCTATATAGATGCTAATTGCTGTAGATTGGGCGTCTATGGAGTTTTCAACAAGTTCTTTTACAACGTTTGCTGGTCGTTCTATAACTTCACCAGCTGCAATTTTTTGTGCTTCTTCTATGGGTAATTTTTTTATGTGTGACATTTGTTTCTCTGTATAATTTTTTGTTAGAAATTGTGAGTAAATAACGTACCATGTTATGAGATTTTTTTTTATATTTTTTTCTAAGTTTTTATCTTTTTTGTTGTTCTTTTGGTGTTGTTGTAGAGGTCGCTGATCGTAATAATTTTATTTTTATATTTTTTTGTGTTATTGATTGAGGGGCATAGATTTGTTTTTTGTTTAAGGTATGGGTTAGATTTTTAGATGAGCTTGACAAGTAAATGGTTTAAAGTTTTTGTTTGTGTGTTGTCATTGTTTGCTTTTGTAGACATTTGTCATGCTTGTTATATTGTGGATCCGTGTGCCAACAGAGAGGGTCAAGAGAAGGGGAAAATGATTCACTCTGTAAAGGGTTACTTGGATAGTTTTAGGGTCGATGATAAAAAAATTGTTGAGACAATAGGTACCATTGAACGCAAGTTTTTTGTACCGGAGCATTTGCAAAATCAAGCACATTTAGATGTTGCTCTTCCAATTGAAAAGGGGCAGACCATAAGTCAACCAAGTACTGTTGCGCGTATGTTACAGTTGTTGCAACTAAAAAAAAGAGATAATGTTTTGGAGGTAGGAACAGGGAGTGGTTGGAGCGCTGCTCTTTTGGCTTACATTGTCGATCCTGGACAGGTTGTAACCCTTGAGTTACACAAAGAGCTTATAGACAGGGCAAAAAAAAGATTTAAGAAATTAAACCTAACAAACATAACAGTAAAAGATGTTGATTTTAAAGTGGTAGAAGACAAATTTGATAAAATTATTTTTACTGCTGGAATAGGGTTGTCGCAAGAAAAATTGATCGATTACGTAGCAAATAAAAACTTGAAGGATGGAGGCCTTTTGGTTTGTCCTTTCAGGTCTGGTCCATTGATTATTATAGAGAAAAAAAAGAGCGGATTATTTAAAGAATTTTCTTCGGAGCAGTATCGTTTTGTGCCTCTACAATAAGGGTACAAGGTGTTTCTCGCTATACTATCCATTCGCTCACATTCGATTTGGCCTCTGGCCTAACTCAGAGCTAACTGATCAATCAATTTTACATTCTATACCCGTTCGTGCTTATGTGTTTAATTATAATAATAACGCGCATATAAAAAGTTCAAAACCCGTTCGTACTGAGCGTAATGAGCGATGTCGAATGCCCGATGGCCCTGAGCGAGGCATAATGCCGAGTCGAACGGGACGTATACGAACACAAAATAAAGATTGCTTGTACCGTTCGAAGAATCCCATTCGATGTGCCCTGCGGGCTTACTCAGGGCGAACGGCCATGATAATTTATTTTAGTAGAAAGTTCGGACCCTCCCGTTTGTACTTGTGTTTACCCTTTATTTTTTATAGACACCAAAAATTCTATTCTTTTTTTGTCTACAGTTTTTATTGATTTTATGTGGATTTCGTTTGTTGGTTGTTCTAATGAATGAGCAAATTCCGTTATCTTTTTTATTTTTTCTGCATGACCATTTGTATTGGTGGCATCGGCCTGCTTGCTTATTGTTTTTATAGAAAGGTTATGTTTATTTGCAGTGTTAAAAATATTTTCAATTATTTTATATGGAGTTTCTGTTGGATTGGATAATGCCTTTAAGTGATTAATTTGTTTTTCTATGGACAGCTTTTCTTTTTTTGCTTTTTGTCGTTTTTGTTTTTCTTTTTCTGTTTTAGAAATTTTATTAAATAGCTTTTCTTTTTTGTTATATGTTTCAAGATGTTTTTTGTATTTATTCAATTGTATGAATGCCAGGATGAATACAAGTGAGACAATCGAGAGAACAGAAAGCTTGAACCACCTGGTGATGGCAATTTGTTTTCCAGGTGGAAATGGTTTGATGAAATTAATTGGCTTCATAGATATTTCTCCCTAGCATAAATAGACCGAGGTGTGTGTTTATATTGTCTAGCGTTTTGTTATTGTTGTAGCTGATTTTGGGTTTTTGTTTTTCAAGCTGATTGTTCATTATTGTAATCCATTGTTCAAATGTTTCATAATATGGTGTTTCTTCTTGGATTTGTAAGTTTTGTATTGTGCAAGCCAGCGCCATAGGCTTTGTTGTTAAGGCGATTGTATTTAACTTTAAATAAATTGATAAATTTAAATATTGAAACAAAACGGCTGGAACAATTCCGGTAACATAAAAAATGTTATGGTGTTCAGAAGAATCCTGCGCAATTAAGTAATGATCAACTAAATACCATTTTTCTATAGCTTTACTAATGTGTTTTTTTTCTGGAATGTTTGTGTCAGATGCAATTATTTTGTGCTTGCAGCATTGTCCATCTAGGGCAAAGCTAATAAACGAGTTTGATAGTGAATTCTTTTTTAAAAAATCACACAAAAATTTTTGTAAGCAATTAGGATTTAAAATTGTAAGATTTGCATTTAGCGGTGGATTTTCTAAGTAATCGTATTGTTCTAAGGAGTATGTATCTTTTTGTTTTTTTATCCAAGCGACAGAAATTTTATTTTGATTAATTACGACACTTACAAATTCCTTTTTTATTTTTGGCACAAGCTTCACACTAAGCCTTTCTGTAAAAAACTACTTTTCTTTTTTCTCTATATTTTGTTTGTATAAAGCTTTTTGTTAAAACTTTCCGCATGCTACTCTATTTTTTCCGCTAAAGTCTTTTTCGATTGTTATCGCTTTAAAACCTTTTTTTGTTAGTAGGTTTCTTACAGCTTCTCCTTGATTGTATCCTATCTCGATAACCAAGTTTGGCAAGTTGATGCCTGCTGGTTTTAAATATTGTGGTGTCTTTTGAATTATATTTTCAATAATTTCAAGACCATCGTTTTTTGCTTTTAGTGCTTGAGGGTCTTCCCAACCTTTTATGTGTTGCTCTAAGCCTTTCCAGTCTTGCTCTGAAATATATGGGGGGTTTGAAACAATCATGTCGAATTTGATTTCGCCAAGATTTTCAAAAAGATCAGACTTTAAAAATGTAACATTTTCAATTTTGTTTTCTGCGGCATTTTTTTTGGCGAGTTGTAATGCTTTTTCGGATATATCAATTGCAACAACGTCTGCGTTTGGGATTTTCTTTGCCAAGGTAAGTGCAACACATCCTGTTCCGGTTCCAATATCAAGGATTCTAAATTGTTTCTCGATTTTATTTTTTTTGATTTTATTTACTAGATCCAATACCCACTCTTCTGTCTCTGGCCTTGGAATTAAAGTTGGTGGTTCTGTATAAATTTTTAAATTTGAAAATGGTGTCCAACCAAGAACATATGCTAATGGTTTTTTTTCTTTTGTTAGCTGGTTAACCCACTCATTAATTATTTCTTTTTGTTGTTTGCTTAATATAATTTGTTTTTGTGCAAAAAGTTGTGCTCGGTTTTTTTTTGTTATTTCTTCTAGGAGCCACCAAACAACATTCGGTTTTAATTTTGTAAGCTCAGAAAGGTCTAAATTGTTTAAAAAAGATTCTTGTATTTTATCCATACAAATCACTATAGCATGTAGAAAAAACAAAGTCTTCTATTGACAAATTGAAAATATTGCGCATGCTGGAAATTGAATAGTTATTGTTGTAAACACTTATATTTGTTTAGGGGTGTGTTATGAATTATTGTAAAAAGATTTTATTGATTTCTGTTTTATTTGTTTCCCCTTGTTTATGTGGGGGGTCTTTATTAAGAAAAATATTGCCGCTTGCTCCAAGAGCTTTTGCTGTAAGGAGCATGAGTTCGGTTGACTGGGAAGCTTTAGGTCGACTTGTTGATAAAGAATATTCTGGAGAGCTTGCTGGTCCTGTTTACCAGAAATGGGCACAAAAATTTTATGGTGTTGTAGGACTTCCAGAAGAGTATCGTTTTGATGTAAAAAAAATAAGAAAAGGTTCTCCCATTGATGGTGGTGTTGTTTATAGCCAGGGTGGATTTGTTCTAATAAACGAGGATAGAGATTGTGAACTTCCTTATGGTACAAGAAGAACAAGTATGGCTCATGAGGTTATTCATGCGGAACAGCTTGATAGAGAGTCGGGAATGTTTGGTAATGTTTTGGATCATGAACGTTTTGGCCATGTTGAGCAGGAAGCAACTTTGCGGTCAGCGGAAATTTGTGATTGTTTGTGGTGTTCAATGAATGCGTCTTCGTTTATGCCTTATTCTCATGAAGACAGTAGACCTGATTATGAGGTGGCTGGTTACCCGGCAAGAGAAGAGTTTGATGTTATAATTAAAGATCAAAAAGAGCGTGGTGCATTGTGTGGGGTTCACTCTGTGCTTGTTGCTAGTGGAATTGAAACAGATGAGGATGCCGCTAAGTTTGAGGAAAAGCTTGTTGACCTTGTCGTTGCAGGAAGAATTGAACCGTAAAAATAATTTTTCAGATTAATGGAGGTTATATGAAAAATAAATTATTAATATTTACATTATTTTTGTCATTGTGTTCATCATCTTTTGTTGCGCCTGCAGCGTTAAGAAGGTTGGTGAGGCCAAGAAATATAAAATTAGCTGTTGCTGCCCTTGGTGCAGCGGGAACAGCCGTTGGAATTTCTAAGCTTCACGATGAGAAAATTACTCCTGTTGTTGGGCGATTGTCATCAGGTTTGGCAAAAAAGGTTAAGAGCTTTGCGTATTCAGCTCCAGTTTTGTCATTTGCTAAAAATTTTTATGTTTCATCTGTATTGTGTGACCAAGATCTTTTTGAGGGGTATTGGCTGCCGGACGAGAAAGATAAGTTATTAGATTTTATTTCATCATGGAGAAAAGAAGAGAGAATAAATAAAGAAGCCTTAGAAGAGGAACATGGAACAAAAAAGGCCCCTTTGTTTGCTCAAGAGCTAGCAGAAGAGGCAAGAGTAAAGCTTAGAATACCTAAAAAATTGATTGTGCGAGTTGGAAACCTGCCAGGGGCTG
>JABGSX010000017.1 GCA_018647505.1 bacterium
AACCAAAAGCAATAAGCTTAGGCACAAATAGACTTAGCGCGAGAAACGCAACACGGAGGCGACATGAATGGAAGAGAGGATTTGTCGCAAGATAAATCCAAGCTTTCTATCCGTCAGTTAATATTCTTTTAACTTCTGTTTTGTATTGTTCAACATTTGGCTGATCAAATACATTTATGTTTAACAAAAATCCAAGAAACATTGTCTCTAGCATTTTAAATTGTAAAAATTGCCCTATTACAAAAGAACTTATTTCTGGCAGCTCAATGCTCATAAAATAAGAATTGTTTTTCTCATAGGTTAATTTTGTTGCGTTTGCAATGGCATCTAGAATTCTTGATAGTGGTTTTTTTTGTATTCTTGGGGCAATATCCTCAAAATGCTTACAATCTGGTACTGATATGTTGGTAGGAAATCTGCCAACAGTAACAAAAGTTGTAACAAACCTATCTTCAACACTCATGTATAACTGGTACAAAGAATGCAAATCTGTTGATCCAACCGACACAGTAGGAAGCATTCCACAATTAGCCTCTTTTCCTGATAAATCATATTTTTTTCCGGTACTTTCAGCCATAAGCTGACAATACCAAGCCCCTAGGGCTCGCAGTTGTTTTGAAAAAACAAACGTATCGTGTACAAAGACAGAGCGTCTGTAATGAGCATACAAAATTGAGGCACTACAAACAGAATAATTTTTTTCAAAATCATCAGATAAGCCAACATTCAAAAAAGAATCCGCTCCAGCACATAGACCTTTTACATCCACTCCAACCATAGCTAACGAAAATAGTCCGACAGAACTTAAAACAGAATAACAACCACCAACAAAACATTCTAACGTCGACATACCCTTCAACTGAGCATACTTCCAAAGCTTTGACTCTTTTTCGGTTGTAACAACAATGTACTTTCCATATTCTTTTGGGAAGTATTTTCTTAGAACCTGAAGCAAAACTTCAAAGTTTGCAATCGTTTCTGTTGTAGACCCGGACTTTGTAACAACATTATATAAAACAGGTCGCCCCTGTTTAATCTCTTTTTCTACGATTTCTGTGAGAGATAAAATAAAATTTGGATCGGTTGTATCTGCAAAATATATTTTGAGATGAGGATCTAAATCATTATACAGCAAGCCGTTTATGGCCTCGTGAACAGCCATAGCACCCAAATTAGATCCACCAATCCCAATTACTATCAATGTACTTGGATCAAGCATTCTTTTCTGACAAACAACTTCCTGGACAGAAGAAAGAATATCTGTGTCACCAGGCAAATTGATTGACCCATAGTCTAAGTTATATCCCTTACCTCTTATTTTTTTAATCTTTTTCAATACCGGAGAAAGGTCCTCTGCTATGGAAGATAATAATTTTTTATCTACACCACATGTATTTTTGTAAGAAAACTTTAGTTTTGTCATCATACCCCTTCACTCAGCTATAAACATGAGAAAGCATTTAGCTGTTTTTACCAAGAACATGGAAAAATGCAATTTTTTTGTTAAATTATTTAAAAATACTCGGGCAAAAACCGAAAAAAAATCTTATTGTTTTTTATTTTTTTAAAAAGGAACAGTCTATGAATAAAATTTTCAAACTTTTGTTAACACTTCTTATTGCTATATACGCACAAAATGCACTTACAAAAGCCATAGAGGTTACATCAAAAAAGCATCTTAGAAAATTAATTAACGACAAAAAACCCCTTGTAATTGAATGGTATGCAGACTTTTGCGGAGCTTGTAAAAGAATGATACCGATATTCGAAGTTGTATCTGAGAATATGAAAAATGTAAATTTTGCAAAAGCAGAAACAAGTAAGTTTCAATCTCTCTCTCAAAAACTCAACATCGAGTACCTTCCAACTATAATGGTCCTTGTAAAAGGCAAAGAAGTTGCAAAAAAAGTTGGGTATGTTGACAGAAAACAAATGAAAGAATTTGTAAAAAATGCGATTACAACAAAAGAAAAAAATGAAGCAAAAGAAACAACAAAACAAAAAAAGAAAGAATCCTTCGTAACCAAGTTACTAGGACAAATAAAAGGAGTATTTAGAAAGATAAAAAAATCTTTTTAAATAGACTATGATCAAACTTTTATCGATCTAAACCAAAACAAAATAGTTGGTGGCCAGCCAACTATTTTGTTTTGGAACGTATGTTTTCAAATAAGGAAGAAGATTCACAAAGTTTCTTGTATCAACATCTCTTGGTGCTCAACTGCTTTTTGATAAACAAATAATTTAGGCGCAAACAAAACAGCTAAGAATATTATCAACAGCTTTACCAAAAATCCCCAGGAGTGTGATAACCAAACAGATTTAACTAACATACTCCTTCCCTCTTTTTTAAATTATCCCTTTTCAATAAAGACGATAACAATATTTAAAAAGAAACTTCAACAACTTTTTTAAGAAGTTTTTTAAAATCCTGGCCAGATAACACTAATCATTGTTTTTTTTTTACAAACTTAAAATCTATAAAAATTTGAACAAAAAAACCGCCCGTAATTACGAGCGGTTTTTCTCATTTTACCAATTTTGAACAAAACAAATTAACCAATTGAAGCTAGTAGCAATGAAACTATCGACATCAGTTTAATTAAAATGTTTAGCGCTGGTCCAGAAGTATCCTTAAATGGATCACCAACCGTATCACCAATTACAGCAGCCTTGTGAGCATCAGAGCCTTTTCCGCCAAGTTCTCCAGTCTCTATATACTTTTTGGCATTGTCCCAAGCTCCACCACCGTTTGCCATCATAAGAGCAAGCAAAACTCCAACAACGGTTGCGCCAACAAGAAGACCTCCAACAGCCATCGCTCCATGTGAGCCAAAAATAAACTTCACTGCAATAGGAACAGTAACGGTTACAATTCCGGGAAGTATCATCTCCCTTAAAGAAGCTTGAGTACTAATTTCTACACAACGCTTGTAATCTGGCTCAGCTGTGCCTTCCATCAACCCTTTTATCGTTTTAAATTGACGACGCACTTCCATTACCATTTTCATGGCAGCACTGCTAACAGAACGCATTGTTAATGCAGAAATCAAAAATGGCATTGCGCCACCAATGAACATCCCAGCCATAACAAAAGGATCTAATAAATTTAAAACTTTTATTCCGGCCTGCTCAGAATAAGCAGAGAACATCGCTAACGCTGTCAACAAAGCTGACCCAATAGCAAATCCCTTGCCCATCGCTGCGGTTGTATTACCAATTGAATCCAATTTGTCTGTAATTTTTCTAACGGACTTATCAAATCCAGACATCTCTGCAATTCCGCCAGCATTATCGGCAATTGGTCCGTAAGCATCAACTGTCATTGTAATTCCAACCGTTGCCAACATGGATACAGCAGCGATAGAAACACCAAACAAACCGCCACCATAAATGTATGAAACTAAAACAGCTACAGCCAAAACGATTACAGGTAACACTGTCGATTCCATGCCAACAGAAAGACCGTAAATTATGTTAGTTGCTGCACCTGTTTGAGAGTTTTCTGCTATTTTTTTGATTGGACTGCCTGCAGTGTAATACTCTGTTATAACACCAACAATAACACCAGCCAAACAACCAAAAATTATTGCAAGGAAAAGACTTTGATTAATACCAGAAAAACGCAAGTAGGCAAATGAACCAGCTAGAAACAAAGCAAATGCTATGTAAGTAGCGTTTCGCAACATTGCTGCTGGAGAAAATTTTAGGTAAAGATTCGAAACAAGCCCAACAACAGAACTTAGCAATCCAATAACTGAAAGAACAATCGGCAACGATACATAAGTAATACTACTTCCAAACTGTGTCAATGCCAAAATTATTGATGCCACCATAGCGCCAACATATGACTCATAAATATCGGCCCCCATTCCGGCAGTATCACCAACACAATCGCCAACATTATCCGCAACAACAGCGGGATTTCTAGGATCATCCTCTGGAATTCCAATCTCAATTTTTCCAACTAAATCGGCTCCAACATCCGCAGACTTTGTATAAATACCACCGCCAATTCTAGCAAAAAATGCAACCAAACTTGCACCCAAACTAAAACAGGTAATTAGCAACGCAAAATGACTTTGACCAAAAGCAAAATGGAAAATCACACCTAGACCAAATAGACCAATTGTCGCAACAGCAAAGCCCATAACGCCACCACCGAAAAATGCAACAAGAAAAGCTTGGTGTTCACCACTCTCTTTGGCCGCCATAGTCGTTCGAACATTAGCCTCTGTCGCAGCACACATTCCAATAAGACCAGTAATCATTGACAATAGAGATCCTACAGCAAAGCAAACTGCCGCAATCCAACTCATAAAATACGCAATCAAAGATCCTACAAACAAAATTACAACGGCAATAACCTTGTACTCTTCTCTCAAAAAAGTCATTGCACCAGTACGTATTGCATCTGCAATCTTGAGAGCCTTTTTATTTGTAACAGCAAGCCTCTTAATACTCCAAAATAAAAATATTACAAGCGCTAACCCAAGCAACGAAACACCAACAACAAACGTAAACAAGGTTGCTTTATTCAAAACATTAGACAACATTTTTATTGTTTCCCTCTTATAAAAAACGTTAAACTTTAAGTAATTTTTAAGGTTTTAGTATACAAATCATACTATTCATTGTAAATATCACTCTTAAACTTTTGCCGGCCTCGACCTCAAACTCCTAGTAGTTTGGCCTATTATGCTATCAGATGCAGATTTAAAATACTCATTAACATTGTCAAGCCTCTCTTTCCAATGAATTTCCCCAGGAACATTCTGCAAGCACTTAAGAGCATTCATATCCCTTGATATAATAGAAATATAAAGATCTGAAATAAGCTTAGTCATACCATTGAATGTTTCCTTTTGGTTTTTATCCAGTAATAAACTAGGATCCTTTTGTACCGCCAAAGAAATCTGTAAATACTCAAGCTGAATGGACATAAGATTTTGCAAATACTCAAACGTTTTTTCCGCAGGAACCTCTTTAGATGTTGATTTTGGTTCCCAAAGACTGCCGGCTTTATAAGTCTGTAATACAGAACCATCATCTGTCCTTGTTGAATCTTGTGATGCCATGGCAGCAATAATATTCTCGTTGATTTCAGGGTTTTCGCTATCAATAAAAGATCCTTTTTTAGCTGCTCTTCTGTTATTGTATTGTTTGAACGCTCTTTTTGCATTGTCTTGAGAAGACTTAGTCCACAACATATCCATTGAACTAAAAAACAATACTAGCAACGAATTAACAATCTCCTCAAATGTATTCTCCCACATCGCCGCTGACAATCGCTTAAAAAAAGATGTTTTCACCTTTTGTTCCGTCCTTGCAATAGTCTCGACCTGAGTGGTCAATGTTTTGGAAGGCAAAGACGGCTCAGCGTCAGGAGCAACACCCTCCAGAGGCTCTTTATTATTGTGATGATGATGATGATTTTCGTCGTTTTCGCCGTCTGTATCAACTTGAGTCCCGTCACCCTCCAAGTCTTGGTTCAAATTAAATTGAACTGTTTCACCGTCACCATTAGCAACCGTCCCATCATCGCCCCCAGGAACATCTAAAGAAGCCGCTTCTGGCTCTGGCAAATCCGTTGAGACACCTTCTTGCCGCCCCCCTACTGGTTCACTCACTTCTGGCTCAATATCAATAGCTTGAACCTCAACTGAAGTACGGCTTAAATCATCATTACTTTCCTTTTTTTGCTTACATCCAACAAGCAAAAAAGCACAACAACAAAAAACCATAAAAAATGTTTTAATCTTCATTTTTCCCCTTTTACCACACTATCGATTTAACAACCCCAGAATCACTAAAAAAAGACTTTACTCCTTTAATAATTTGATATTCATCCGGCCCCTTTCCCAACAACATAATAGTACTCTCATTACCAGAAAACTCATACGCCTTATAAATAGCCTTCTCTCTGTCAAGCTCCACAAAAACTTTATTAATATTTTCTCTATCAATCCCTTTAACAATATCATTAATGATATTTGACGGATCTTCTGTTCTAGGATTATCTGAGGTTAAGACTACAACATCTGCATATTGTGAAGCAATTTTTCCCATCTGTGGTCTTTTTGTAACATCTCGACTTCCTCCAGCACCAAAAACAACAATCAGGTGTGAAGAAAACGACCTCATTGTAGAAAGAACCGCCTCATATGAAGAAGGATTATGCGCATAATCAACAAAACAATGGGCTCCATTGGGCAACTTGTACTTCTCAAGTCTTCCAGAAACGGATGGTAAAGACTCACATGCCTTAACAAGCTTTTTTGGAAAAACACCTAATGAACGGACAACGCAATAAGCCCCCAAAATATTGTACGCATTAAACTCTCCGACAAGAGAAAAACTCTCTATATTAAAACATTCCCCCTTATCAAAAATACTCATCGACAGTTTTTTCAAGCTCGATTCATGAACATCCGCACAAAAAACAGAACTCTTATCTTTCAGCGAAAAAGAACAATATGACAAGTTCTTTTTTAAAACTTCTCTCCCATGTTCATCATCACAATTTACAAAAACAAATTCTGGATTTTTAACTTGTTTGAATAATAAGGCTTTTGCCTTAAAGTACTCTTCAATTGATGAATAAAACTCTGAATGCTCAAGAGAAAGATTTGTAAACAGCACAGAATCAAATAAAATTCCGTCTGTTCGATGCAACGAGAGAGCTTGTGCCGCAACCTCCATCACAACATAGTCAACATTTTGCTTTACACATTCGTTGAAAAAAACATGCAAATAATCAGGCTGCTGCGTTGTTAGTGACGCTCTGCAAGCCATCGTGCCAATTTTATTTTCAACCGTGCTAAGCAAAGCCGTTTTATATCCAGCACAGCGTAACAAATGCTCTATAACATAAACAGAGGTGGTTTTGCCTTTGGTACCAGTTACACCAATAACAGACAACTTAGAAGACGGACATCCAAGAACACTTGAACTCAATTCGGCCAAAGCTTTCCGCGTGTTTGAAACCCGACTTATTTTTATCCCCTTTTCTTTAACAAAAACCAACACGTCCGGCAAAAGCTCGCTGTTTTCATCCATAACAATAGCTGAGGCCCCTTTTTCTACTGCATCTGTGATATAATTTTCCCCATTTTGTTCAGCACCACGAATTGCAACAAAAACACTGCCCGGCCCAACATTATCCGTATGGCACGCAACCGGATATATATGTGGAAGCACTAGCTCACTATTTTTACAATACATTTATTAATTCTTCTGCTATTAATTTTTCTGCAAAAACTCTTTTGTGCCTTTTCTGACAATAGGCAACAACCACAGAACACCATAAAGATTGATTGCAACAAGACAAATATTGACAGTATCACAAGCACCCCAGACAAACTCTACGTTGCCAACAGTACCTAGAAATGCAATAACACAATAAAGAATGTTAAACACAAAAACGAATCTACCCTTGGTTAAAAATAGCCAACATTCTCGTGAAACATAAGCATAGGCTACCAAAACTCCAATTCCAAAACTTAACGTACAGAATGTTACAACCCATGCCCCAAGAAATCCGTAAAATGTTTCATATGCTCTTATTGTTAACTCAGTACTACTCAATCCACTTTTCCATGCACCACTAGCGACAATACATAAACCAACAATAAAACACACAAGGTAGTTGCTTATAAACGCACTAAACATAGACATTAAACCATTTTTAACCGGTTCCCGTCTTCCTGTAGCGCCAAAAAACACAGCCGCTGTACCAAGACCAGCCTCTGTTGCGTTAATCGACTTGGTAAAA
>JABGSX010000018.1 GCA_018647505.1 bacterium
CCTAGGAGAATCATCGTTACACGGTACTACAATATCAACCAATGACGGATCACAATTTGTATCTACCAAGCCAATGACTGGAATTTTTTCTAAAACCGCTTCTTTCAACGCTGAATGTTCTTTTGCAATATCAACAATAACAACAGCACCCAATGGAAGCTTTAAATCTTTAATACCACCAACATTCTTGCTAAGCCGTTCGGCCATCTTCATGAAAGAATTTCGCTCTTTTTTTGTGTAAGGAAACTTATCAGCTTTTTCTAAAATATCTTTGAAATGTAGTAATTTTGCAACGGATTTTTTTACCTGACTGTTGTTTGTAAGAGTTCCACCAATCCAACGATGTGTAACAAAACAAGCTCCAAGTTTCGCTGCTACTTCTTTCACAACGGCCTGTGCAGGCTTTTTGGTTCCGATCCATAAAACGGATTTACCTTGTGAAACAATATCTTCCAAAAACCTTGCCGCTTTTTCCATTTGGATTGCTGTTTTAGAAACATCTATTAAACAAATCTCGCCTTTTTTACCCCAAATGTACGGCTTCATTTTCGGTGACCACGTTGATGTACGGTGGCCAAAATATACACCCGCTTTAATTAGAGTCTTAAGATCTACCATTCAAAAACCTTCCATCGCATATCGTATTTGTTCTTTAATACCTGTTTGCATACAACTCCTTGCCAAAATTACATTAGAAAAATAACGCTAACATCTTGTATTGTAGCACATACAACGAAAATTTCAATTTCCATCTTTCCCAATTTAACGCCCAAATTTAGACTTAAACCAGCCCATTATCGTTATCGCTTTAACAACATTGTCAACACTCTCCGGCTCATTTTTTTTACTGGCAAAGTCTTCCCCTATAACCTCATTTGCCATAATTGCTTTTTGATACCGACGCCCCAACAAGAATGCTGAAACAAGCCAAACACCTATAGCTACCGAGAAAAATATTGCATGTACACCAAAGAAAAAGTTCATGCAATATTTTTGTACAAACTTATTAAAAACTTGCCCTGTTGATTTTGCAAATTTTGTTCCAAAAGCATCAATCCATGACTTGGATTTAAACTTCATTTCTTTTACCGTAGGAATATAAAGACTTTCTCTAACAGGATAACTAAAAGCATAATTTATAGAACGTATTCCAACATAGGCAATGATAATAGAAGTAGGAGAATAACTAAACAAAAAGAACGAAATGAGTATCGCTGTAGTAATAGGAATCAATAAAAGGCAGGTTCTCTCACCAAGCCAATTTAGCAACACGCTCGTTCCAAATAACGATATAAAAAATCCAATTAGATGTGTTGCAAACATTTGTTGGAACAAAAATCCAGTTATCCCAGAAACATTGTTCCCATAAACAGCTTCTGCAATACCAAGACGCTGATAATTAAGAACCATATTAAAAAGTTCATAGAAAAATAACATACTAAAAATACCCAAAATATACGGGTATCGGAAAAACATTTTCAGTCCAGACCAAGCGCCTGTTTTAGCCTCGCCAGCCTTCCCTCGTGCCTTTTCAAACTTATATGCAGCCTCATATCCATGAAGCTTGTATCCTGGCACCGCTTTCATCAAACAAATAGTAACAACAGGAACACACAGTAATAACAAAGACGAAGCCCCTAAGATTATCTGATGTATCGCAACATCCGATAGCGTTGTCGCCCCCAACGAAAATTTCTTATGTAATAAAAACCACGCAAAACCAGAAGTAAGCGCACCACCAAGCTTAGAAAGCGCTATCATGAACCCATAACCTCTTTTTGCCAGGCCAGGACTTGTAATAGAATTTGCAAACGCCCAAAACACACTCAAAACAAACGGGGAATAACCTTCAATAAAAAAGTAAAAAAGCCATCCAAATATCCTATGCGGATCCTGAACTGTATTTACTATACCAATATTAGTTCCAAGAAAATACGTAAAAACCAAACCTAAAACACCATAAATTGTACTATATATACACAGCAACTGGTATCGTCGTGTTTTGTCCACTAATTTTGAATACAACAAAATTAACGGAATTAGCACAAACATCGACGCAAACTTGGCATCCGGAATATATGTACGCCCAACAATAGTCATAAAAACAGAGTCTTTAAATTCTCTTGCCACTGTATAAGCAGCAACAACAAAGAAAAATACGACTCCCATCATGAAAATTTGTAAGCGATCGTCCTTTGACATTCCAGAAAAAGATCCAAACCACCTAGAAACTATAGATCCCATACTTCAACCCCCTTGCAAGGAACCACATACAACACACAAACCCCTCAACCAAACAAAAAGGCCTTCTAAGTCCAAACGCCTTAGAAAGCCTTTATTTAATTAGTATTCTTTTTCAGTAATATACCAAATCAACATACTACCTTATCCTCTTGAACAGCCTTCTTGTTTCTATTGCCAATATATATAGCAACCCAAATCCAAGGGAAAATTAATGCCAGCGATACAACAGTACTAATAGCCGCATAACCAGAATTACCGATAACCTTTCTAAGCATATTTAATAGTGAGCCAATGCCCTTTGAGGACCTAGACCCAAACATATCGATCCATGCCTTTGATTTGTACTTTGCATCTTTTGATGTCGTTATATACAACTGCTCTTTTGATGGCTGGTTTAAAGCATAGTTTATACCCTTGCTGAAAACAACAATCCAGAATGCAACGACCAACATTGGATAGAAACTTAAAGTAACAACAGAAAGCCCAACCAATACAGGAGTTAAAATAAGAGAAGCTGTTAGGCCAATCCTTCTTCCAATTGTGTTAACACCAACTAAGATACATATTAATGCAACAAAATTTGTCCAAGTAGCAAAGCTGAACATAAACTCACCAAGAAGCTTGTCCAACATACCTTTATCTAAAACACCACCATTTGCAGCCATTACAACAGCAGAAAACTTAGATGATGCCAAGGCCTTTAGCCTGAAATCCAAAACTGTAACAATTATTTCATAAATCGAAACTACAACAAAAATACCCAAAAGATACATCTCTGAGCAAATAAGCCTTATGCCATCCAAAAAGCTAGGCTTTGCCTTTGGAGCTGCTTCTTTTTTCTGCTCAAAACCTTTTAACTGATCTTGAGGTGTATACTTCATGAAAATCCAGATCATTCCTGCTATTGCAAAAATAAGAAACGCACTTGCGATAGCACACGGAGCTGATCCATATTGCTTTACTATTGGCTTTACAAAAAATGGCCCGATAACACCACCAATTTGAGCTCCAAGAGCAACCAAAGGAAAACCTCTTTTTGCCGATTCTGGATTTGTGGTATCAGCAGCAAAAGACCAGAAAAGAGCAACCATTATTGAGCCAAAGCTTTCAACATAAACGTACCAAGCCCAACCAAGAACTCTCCATGGACTTGTCAAAGGATTTGCCAAACCCAAGGTTGGATGCATCATGGCTATACCAAAAAGCAAAGCCAAAACGCCATAAACCCCAGCTAAAACATAAAACAATTTATGACGAGGATACTTATCTATAAGCTTAGAATACAAAATGACAAGAGGAACAATAAAGAAAAGCGAAAGAACTTTTGCGTAAGGCTGCCAGTCAACCCCTACCATGTTGATAAAAACATTGTCCTTCAGCGGTCGCAACACCCAGTATACTCCGATAGTAAAACCGAAAATAACAGCCAAAAGACCGAATTTTTTCAGCTCCTCTCTGCTTTCAAAGTTGCCATACAAGGTTCTCGCAAGTTTCTTAAACATATAAGTCCTTATTGAAAAATAATCATAAATTTTAATTTTTAGATTACACTAATAAAAATAACACAGCCTTAATATTTTGTAAATTTTCTCCCTAAAAAACAACCTTTTTCCCGCTAGGACACCGCTCACCCCTCCTTAAAAAAAATACAGAGTAAAAATTTGCTATTGATATCTTCAAAATCAGAATGCTAAACAATTATACTACAAAACTTAACAAACTGCTCGCTTGTTTTTAATAGCAAGAGAATGGGACGCACCAAGAAATATACCGACAAGAATCCACACAAGAATTATTCCAAGCGATATTCCGGTACTAACAATAACAAACAATGCTGGACCCAAAACCGGATGAAGCAGATTAACGGCAGAACCAACAGACTTTGAACATCGTGATCCAAACATATCTATCCAGGCCTTAGACTTGTACTTGGCCTCTTTTGTTGTTGGAATATAAAGTTGCTCCTTTGTTGGTTGATTTAAGGCATAGTTAATAGCCTTGCAAAATACGATTACCCAAAATGCAATTGGAAGTGTCATATGTGCCTTGAGAACAAACAAGGAGGCCGCAACCAACGAAGGCAAAAGTATTAACGAAGCCGTCAATCCTAGTTTGCGACTTATAGAATTTACACCAAGCAATAAAAATAAAATGGAAATTGCGTTTATATAAATTGCAGCATCAAACAAATATGTTCCAAACGCCTTGTGACAAACTAAAAACGTATCAGCCAAACACTTAAATTGAAAATCAACAATTGTCATCACAATTTGATATGAAGAAACAACAGCAAAAATGCCCAAAAGATATGGATTAGAAAGCATCAACTTTAATCCATCCCAAAAGCAGGTCCTCTTACTTTGTTTTTGTCGAACACCAGCAAAGCCACCCATCTGCTCTTTTGGCATAATTCTTATAAAATAATGCACCAGAACTGGAATCAATACAATTAATCCTGCGATTATAAAAGCAACCCACGGAGCCCCATAAAATTTTGTTACATTACGAAAAAACAAAGTAAATACAAGTCCACCAATTTGAGCGCCCATTGTAATTATAGGATAACCTATTTTTCCCGATTCAGACGAGGTAATATCTGATGTAAACGACCAAAACAACACAACCATTGTTGAACCAAAACCTTCAACAAAAGCATACCACAACCATCCCCAAATTCTATAAGGACTAACAACTGTATTTTCCAATCCAAAAGTCGGATGCAACATCAACAATGCAAACACAATGGACATTCCACCAAAAAATATTCCTAGGATATAAAAAATTTTCAGACGAGAGTATTTGTCGACCAACTTAGAATAAATAAGAACAACTGGAATCGTTATCAAAAGAGAAAGAAGCTTTGCAGAAGGCTGACACCCAGCCCCAACCACCTTGAAAAATACATTATCTTTTAGTACACGCAAAACCCAGTAAATACCAATAATGATCCCAAGAATCAATGAAAGAAAGCAAAACTTTTTTAACTCATTCTTGTTTTCAAATGTTCCGTGAAAAAATGAAAACAAGCGCTCCAACATAAACAAACCTCTAAACCCCTAGATATAGCGTGTAAAACAAACAATAGAAAACTACGACAACCAATGTCTCAATTTTTTGGAAAAGATAACAATTATAACTAAATTTACTCAAAAAGCTACTTTTAATTTTTATTGTGATAAAACTATATCGTCATTTTTTTAATATGGCACTTAGCACTTAAGCTTTTTGCATTAGTAAATTCATGAAAAAAATAATTTTCCCAAAAAGCCTCAAATTACCCCTTTATAAAGCCATATTTAACAAAATTCCAAAATGCTGCAATTTTACTAAAAGAGTGTTTCATGGTATATTTTCTGCTTTGGGATGATAATAAAAATTTGAATTAAAAGAATTAGATTCATATAGGAAGAAAAAATGATAGAAGCAGGCCACACAGAAAAAACAAAAGAAGCCGAAGACAAGAAAAAAAATGAGTTTCTAGGACTTCTTCCATTAAAAAACGTCGTCATCCTACCAAAGAGCATAATACCAGTTATTGTCGGAAGAAGTTCATCTATAGAGTCCGTTGAGTACGCACTAAAAAATGGAAAGAATATTTTCATCACAACTCAAAAAAACTCTAACACAGAAACACCAACAATAAACGACGTGTTCATGTACGGCACCCGCTCAAAAATTTTGCAAGTAATGCGCATGCCAAATAAAACTCTTAAAATACTCGTCGAAGGTATAAATAGAGCTAGAGTAATTGAATCAAAAATCGTCGGATCCCACATCACTGTAAACTGCGAAGATGTAGAAACAACCGGGAAAGACTACACCGTTGAAGTTGAAGCCCTATGGAGAATCCTGCGCAACTTGTACAACTCATACTCAAAGCTTAATGAAAAAGCCCCATCAGACATCGACATCATGACTAAAGATATTGATGATATAGACTTTCTGGCCGACATCGTAGCAATTAATATAAGCAACCTCTCAATCGCAGAACGACAAGAAATTTTAGAAACTTCGGACCTAAAGGAACGTCTTAAAAAGATAAATCGTTTTCTAAAAAAGGAAATCGAAGTTTTAAAGATGGAAAAAAGAATTCGAGGAAAAGTTCAAACACAAGTAGAAAAAAGCCAAAAAGAATACTACTTAACAGAACAACTCAAAGCAATACAAAAAGAGTTAGGAAGAGAAGACCAGTCAACTGAGATTAACCAAATCAGGGAAAAAATAAAAAAGCTCAAGTTGACTCAAGAAGCAAAAGAGAAGGTAGAAAAAGAATTGCGACGCCTTGAACAGATGCCTCCTCTTTCATCCGAAGCCGTTGTAAGCAGGCATTACGTTGATTGGATGATTTCTATACCTTGGGACAAAATAAGCAAAGACAGAATTAGTCTTGCTCAAGCAGAAAAAATTTTAAATAAAAGTCACGCCGGCCTGAAAAAAGCAAAAGAAAGAATAATCGAATTTATCGCTGCAAAAAAATTCTCAAAAAGCTTAACACGCTCTCCGATTATTTGTCTTGTTGGTCCTCCAGGTGTCGGAAAAACATCTTTGGGTCATTCAATAGCAAGCAGCTTAGGAAGAGAGTTCGTAAGAATATCTTTAGGCGGAATACGAGATGAAGCAGAAATTCGAGGACATCGACGAACCTACATTGGTGCCTTGCCAGGCAAAATTATTCAGGCAATGCGCAAAGCAAAAAAAGGCAACCCTGTTATCATGCTCGATGAAATCGACAAGCTTTCACG
>JABGSX010000019.1 GCA_018647505.1 bacterium
AAAATTTTATCTAATACAAGATAAGCCAAGAAAAAGTTAACCCCCTGAATGATCAGGGTCATATTAACTTCCATACCCATATATTTACACCGCTAAAAGTTATTTATTAAAGAAAATCAAAAGTCCAGCAATTAAGAAAGCATACAACGCAGAGGATTCTACAATAGCCATCGAGATCATCATTGTTGTTCGAATTTTGCTTGCACTTTCAGGGTATTTTCCTATGCTCTCACAAGCTTTAGTGCCAATAAGACCCTGTCCTATAGATGGCCCAATAGCTCCAACTCCCATAGCAAATGCTGCTCCCAAATATGCCGCTGCCTTTGCATAAACCATTTCTTCCATCATATTACCTTTCTTTCAAAGAAACTTTCCACCCTTATACAGTGTTATTCTACTGCAAAAATAACTTTTTTTACAATGGTACAGTTCAAAGCTCCCTACAAAAGTTCTGCTAGATTGAAAAAGTCCATAATTTTTTCGACGTGTTCTTTCTGCTCTAGCTCGTTATTTTCAAATTCCTTGTCACACTGAAGAATCAGCACAGGGACATTTTTTATAGAATCCGCAACATTATTTTTTTCTACCAACCATTGCTCATGCTTATCATGCAATTTTTCCAAATAAGATATTGGGACTAAAGACTCCTCACTTCTGTTTCTTTTAACAAGACGTTTGTAACAAGTCTTTGGGTTTGTTTGCAAGTAGATAAATCCATCTGGCTTAACAGAATAACCTTCTGCCAACCATTCAAACCATCCACGGTACAACTCCCACTCCAAGGCCGACATTGTTCCCATCTCATAACAGTTTTTTGCAAAACAATAACGATCTGTGTGGACAGAGCGCTCAAGAACTTGAACTGGTGAATGTGATTTTTCTGCCATAATTTTCTGTTCAAGAATACGCGTAATAAATGCATAAGATTGGAAAGTATATGCCCATCGAGGAGTATCTTTATAAAAATTCTCAAGCAAGTTGCCAGAGTCTCCAACATTCTGCCACTTGTCGTGTGGCTCGTAAACAATCTGAGCATTTATATGCTTGCCAACAACACTCAAAAACGTGGACTTGCCGGCCCCTACGTTCCCCTCTACTATTAAACATTTTTTTATAGGACAGTACGCCATTTCTACCCTTTATCAAAAAGTAAAATCTACCCTAAAACTCACACTCCCCTTAGAGTAACGACGACTTTTGTTACATGCAATATTAAAATAAAAAAACATTTATTTTTTTTATCAAACAAACGTTTATAACGCATTTTTCATTTGGTTACTTTATAAATGTTGGAATTAAAGCCATATTTTTGTAAACTATTGTTTACGATTAGTTGTAAATGGAAGAGTAGAATTCGTTTTTAAACAACACATTGCAATCAAAAATCTAATCTGAAATTCTAAAAATTTAAAAAGTGGAAAAAGTATATATGAATTTTAAAAAAAGTTTTTTTGTATCTCTGGTAGTCATTAGTTTATTTTCTTTCAATTTATTACCACAGGCAAGCGAAGAAGAGCGAAAGTTTTTAGAAGAGTTTGATAATGATACATTTGACGAAAATCTTTACAACGCAACACGGGTCGCATCTACCCCAGAAGAAGAAACTCTTGAATATTTGCAAATCGTCGCTGATTTTATAGCAGAGCCACTTTACAAAAAAAGCAACGAACTCAATTCTAGATTTGTAACAGATTTACCTCATTTAAGAACTTTTCCACTGTTCAAGTATGGCGGCGCAATATCTATGAACTTTTTTTACAACAAAACAAACAACATATTTTTAACAGAATCATCCCCCTATATCTCATCATATTTGAATCTTGAAATTTCTGAACCAAAAAAAGACCTAGGGGTTATTTTTGATTCTATTGATAGCATCAATTACGACTCTGGTCTTTTCGAAAAGGATCTAACCAGAGTGTTACCACTCGTAGCAGCTACAAAAGTAGAAGAACGTAGAGCCGGCTTTATGATACAAGGACTAAAAAAATTAGAAAACATCAACTTAGGATTCAAGGTCCCTCTTTATTACACAGAACGAAATTATTATTTTACCGATGCAGAGTTAGAACGCCTTGAGGCAGAACCATTGTTCAGACGAAAAAAAACGAGAGCTTACAACACAAACATTGAGTCTGAAGAAAAAAACGTAAGTAACTTTCAGTACCAGCACTTTGTAAGTGATAAAATTGGGTTTGGCGATGCACGCATTATGCTTGGATACCAAATAAAAGACGGAGAACCCTTTAAATGGACTGTAGGCGCCGAGCTAACTTTACCAACAGCTTTCTTATTATCAAAAGGAGTAATAGGAAAAACATTTTTGCCAGAACACTATGAACAAGAACAATGTACAATCATAACAGAAAATCTTGTTGATTATTTATCGGCAACCAGCGGCTCTATTGAAGAAGACAATGCAGCATCAAAACTTGGAGATGATGTACAGACTTTTTCCTTTAACGCAATTGACAGGCTTGCTTCAATGTTACTAGAAAGTCCATTGGGAAACAATAATCATGTGGAGCTTTGCCTATACAGTCAATTCCAATTTGAATGTGACTACGACATTATTTTGCACAACAACACTTCTATTAGCTACATATTTCCAAAAAGAAGAAAGCGGTTTTTCGTTTTAAGTCAGAATCAAGACAACTTTCCAGCGTATGACGATGGCAGAACAGCTAGCCAAACAAAAGAATATCTTAAGTACTACGAAAACCACATTGTACAAAAATTTTTCCCAGAACCACTAAAAACAACCGTGTGGCCAGGAATAAAACTAAACTCTACAAGCACCTTAGAATACAAAAAAAACATATGGAGTTTCTGTTGTGGAGTTGATTTTTGGTTACAAACAAAAGAAAGACTATCTAATATTGAAGCACCAAAAGTTATGCTCCCAAGAATAGATGCCGAAACAGCGAAAAGACCATTTGGATTTCAGGCAAAATTACTAGGAGCGATAAAGCGCGAAGTTAAGGAATGTTCCTGGTGGAAAATCTCAGCAGACATTACCTGCGCCAACTCAGGAATTGGCAAAGACTACTCATTAATGCTAGAATATGGCGTCAATTTGTAGTACTTGTTGGTTCTAAATATTTTTCTATTTAAGGAGTTTTAAATGAAAAAAATCATGTCTTTAGTTTGCATGTTTTTGTTGCTTCAAAACTTCCAAGTTTGTGCTTCAAAGCCTATGATATTTAAGCTAAAGCACCATTTTTTGAACAAGTTAGATGGTTTAAAAAAAGGCGTAGATGCTGAAACGATAATGTTTATCCGAAACATCGTTTCAAACATTGACCAAATGCATAAAGAGCCTATTTACGACTTTGAAAACAAAAAATATAATCTTTCTCAATTGATTGAAATTGAAAGAGCTGTTCCATCGGCGAGTCTTACAAAATGTCTTGAGGAAGCCAAAGAAAAATTTGGAAATCTTGTAGACAGATTTTTAAAAACAATACAAAGCAACAAAAAATTTGTCATTGAATTAATAAAAGAATCATGTGACCTAAGAAATAAACCAAAAAGCTTTCTGCTTAATTGGTCACAAACAAGTGACGAAAGAAAATTATTTGACGAAAATATCCAATCGTTTGAATCGTTTTCAACTTTTTGCGTGGACCTTAGATATTTCTTGGTGGACCTTATGTACAGCTGCCCAAAAGGATGGAAACAATACGTAGAATGGAACAAATAATAAACAATGGATCATAAGCCTACTGTAGAAATAGATGAAATTATCGGAATTATAGAAAGATTTCTATTTCAAAGCCCTGAAAACGGTTTCTGTGTTTTTGTTCTCACACACAAAAAAAATGAACCTGTTACAGTTCGTGGCACACTTCCAAATATATCTGCCGGACAACAGGTTACTCTACAGGGGGTTTGGGTGATGCACCCAAAATTTGGCAAACAATTCGAAGCTAACAAATGCACAACATCTTTGCCCACAAGCGTAGTGGGGTTAAAAAAATATCTTGGATCTGGCCTTATTAAGGGAATAGGAAAGATTTACGCTGAAAAGCTTGTAAATCATTTTGGTATGGATGTTCTTGAGGTTATAGACAAAACACCTTTTCGACTTAAAGAGGTTCCTGGAATTGGTCATGGTAGGGTTTCAAAAATTGCAACAGCATGGAAAGACCAAAAATCTATAGCCAACATTATGGTTTTTTTACAGGAAAAAGATATTTCTCCTGCTCTTGCTACAAAAATTTACAAAAAGTATGGACAACAGTCATTAGAAATTCTACAAGAAAACCCATATCGGCTCGCAGATGAAATGTGGGGAATAGGCTTTAAAACAGCCGACACTTTGGCACAAAAAATGGGATTTGATCAAACCTCTGTAAAACGATTTAGAGCAGGCATTCTGTTTACAATAACACAAGGGACAAACACGGGAAACCTATACGTTGAGCTTCAAAAACTACGCGAAAACACCTGCAAACTTTTGGAACTTAATCTAAGTGAACATGAACCTAAAATAAAACATGCATTGCACGAACTTTATGACGAAGAAAAAATTAAATTATTGACCCACGATGACAAGCATTACATTACACTTTCACAATATTATTACACAGAAAAAGGTGTCTCTAAAAAAATAAAAAAACTTCTAGACTACGAAAGTAAATATACTTTTGATCTAAACGAAATGTACCAATTTGTTAGAACAAAACAAAATGAATACGACGTAGAACTTGAAGAAGAACAACAAAAAGGTATTCTTTCATGTCTAGAAAATAAAATAAGCATTATTACCGGTGGACCAGGAACAGGAAAAACGACTTTAATCAAAAAGCTACTGACAGTTTTAGAAAATCATAAGCTCCAATACAAACTTGCTGCCCCAACGGGACGCGCCGCAAAACGCATGTTTGAAGGTACAAGAAGAACAGCATATACAATTCATCGCCTTTTAGAATTTGATTTTACCAACATGGGTTTTAAATATAATGAGCAAAACACTCTAAAAATTGATTTTTTAATAATAGATGAAGCATCTATGATAGACATTTTTTTAGCGCATGGACTACTTAAAGCATTGCCATACAACACACACATCGTATTCATTGGAGACGTTGACCAACTTCCATCTGTTGGTGCTGGAAACTTTTTGAATGATCTTATTTCAAGCGAACTTGTAAATACAACAAGGTTAAATAAAATATTCAGACAAGCACAAGGAAGCCTGATTACTGTTAATGCACACAGAATTAATAAAGGTGAATTTCCAACTTCATATATGTCAGGAACAAAAAAGGATTTTATTTTTATCAAAGAAGAAAATCCAGAAAAAATTCCTTCGCACTTGCAAACAATTTTTAAAGACAAGTTACCAAAGTCAGGAATTTTGCCTAAAGATACAATTGTATTATCCCCCATGCACAGGGGTGCTGCAGGTACACAGAAAATAAATTATGACGTTCAGACAATGCTTAATAACCCCAAAAAGCCTAAACAAATTACATATTCCGGAACAGCATTTCGGACTTTAGACCCTGTTATGCAAATCCGAAACAACTACGACAAAAACGTATTTAACGGTGATATAGGATTTATTCAAGATATAGACTTTGAAGAACGAGAACTTATTGTAACATTCGATACTCGAATTGTTCGTTACGGATTTGATGAAATGAACGAAATTGTTTTATCTTACGCCATTTCCATTCACAAAAGCCAAGGATCGGAATATCCAGCAGTAATTGTGCCAATTTTCGTACAACATTTTACTTTATTACAAAGAAATTTAATATACACAGCCGTTACACGAGCTAAAAAAATGTGTATATTTATAGGACAAGTTAAGGCTTTAGCTATAGCTATAAAAAATAATAAAGGCATAAATCGCCAAACTTTTTTGAAAGAATTTTTAACAACAGACCTTGAGTGCCGATGACAGTTAAGTTTATAAATTTAAAATTTTTCATTTTCTTGTTTGCAGCTTTTCACTTGCACTATTTATACCCACAAAAAACCATTTCCATAATGCTTGACCCTTCGGGTGACGCAAAACATACGGGTAGAATAATAGGTGAAACCTTTGAACGAGGTGTTACTCTTCAGTTTACAGAAGAGTTAAAAACTATTTTGGAAAAGCGAAACAAAAATATTAGGGTAATTCTTACTCGTTTTCCAGGGGAAACATTGGAGCCTCTTCAGAATGCAAGCTTTGCAAACAGACTGGACACAGATTATTTTGTAAGCATAATGTTCTATCAAGAAAAAAAAGAACGCGCAGAGCTTAGCATGTACCATTTTATGTCTCAACCAACAGACATATGGCAAAAAAATTTAAACCCTCTTAACTTTTATCCATACGACAAAGCACACCTTATTCAAATTTCAAAAAGCAAGTCATTTGGAGAAGAAATAGAAAAAATATTTAAAAGCAAAAACTTCCGAACAATATTTAATTACAACGGTTTTTTTGGAATTCCAGCAAAACCTCTTATTGGCGTTAAAGCTCCATCTATAGCCATTGAAGTCGGGCTAATGCAAAAGGATGATTGGAAAAAGTTCTTGGGCCCATTTGTATTTGCATTGGAATCTGTATTAGGTAATACAAAATGAATAAACTATTTTTTATTTTTGGTCTTACAACCACATGCCTGTTAGGCGGACTACTGGTATACGCAATAGCACATGACTGGATAATTATACGGTTACCCAGCAATATTTCTGAATATCAACCAATAGTAGAGCCAACAATAAAAAGAAAAAATGTTACCCTTTCATTTTGGCACGAAAACAAATGGGAACATGAAGCTGTACAAATTATTTGGTCAAATAAAGAAGAACAAAATATAAAAAATCTTGGAAATAAATTGCTTAACCTTCTGGATGAAGAAGGAGTTATGGAGAAAAAAGTTACAATACAATCTGTCGCCTTAACAAATACAAAAACAGAATGTTACGTATCATTAGATCAAGATCCATTTGCAAAAGAAACATCAACATATCGAAAATGGATGTTGATAGAAAGCTTGCTAAAGACACTTAGAGAAAACGGAACATCCATGCAAGGAATATTCTTTTTGGTCCATCACAAAACACTCAATGACGACCATTTAGACTTTACCAACGCATGGCCAATTCAAGGGTTTATACAACAAACATGATTCATTTAGGGGAAAAAATTATGAATAAACAAAAACTTTTATTTTTACTATCTGTTTCTATTTTTTCATGCATCACAATAAAAGCATCAGATTGGCCTTACGGAACTCCGCAAGCAAGAATAAAAGCATGGGGAGATGAGGCGAGACTTCATAGATTTTTTGCTGAAGTTGCTGTTGCACAAGGGGAATTTAATGAAGCAAATTTTAAAAGAATACAAGCAGAATTTGCAAAATCACTTGAAGAATTCAGGTTACAGCTAATTTATGCACGAGAATGTTCTGAAGTTGACACCTTCTCTGAAACTATTGCTAGAATTGACGGTATTCTTATAAATTATAGGGTAAACTAAAGCTAAACATAAAAAACAAGGAAGTATTAAAAAAATGAAAAAGAGAATATTCCTATTAGCTTGTATTTTAGTATTTTGCAAAAACAACACAATGCCAGGACATCTTACAGTTGACACAGGACTTGGAGACGATTTAACAACATTTTCAGAGTCGCCAAGAGGCCTTTCAACTCCAACAAAAAGAATTGAAACTCTAAGGTCTAGAAGGCTTTTTTTGAATCAAAACTTTCACAGATATACTAGAATGCAAAAAATAGAAGCAAAAAGAACGACAAAATTAATTGGATTACTTATTAAGTGGGAAAAAGATAGGAAAAGATTAATAAGTCGCCAAGATTCAGCAGAAAATAATAGACAATATAGAATAGCAACATTGTGGTTAGAAAAAACAGAAGAAAAAATGGATAACGTTTACAGGTTGTTGTACCCATAATGATACATATTAAAAATATTTGTCTTTCTTTCGGACACCAAGATATTTTTGACAATATAAGTTGCACTATAAACTCTAGCGACAAAATTGGTCTTGTTGGAGCAAATGGAACAGGCAAATCTACACTTTTAAAAATAATAGCGAAACAACAAAGTGTTGATTCCGGTTCGGTTGCACATACAACAAAAAAAATAGGTTACTTACCACAGGAAGTTGTTCTTACTTCAACAAAAACAATACTGGAGTATGTTGTAGAGTCGATAAAAATAGATGATGAAACACAAATAGAAGCCGAAAAAGCTGAAGCTAAAAAAATTCTTATGGGGCTTGGCTTTTCACTAAAACAAATGGAACAATCCATTCCAACATTAAGCATCGGCTGGAAAATGCGCCTATTGCTTGGGCAACTTCTAATACAAAAAGCTGACTTTTATTTGCTCGATGAACCCACAAACCACCTAGACATAGTAACTAAACAATGGTTGCTAAAATTTTTACAACGAGCATCATTTGGCTACATACTTGTGTCTCACGATAAATATTTTTTAAACCGTGCATGCCTAAAAATACTTGAACTTGAAAATGCAAATTTAATCGTATATCAAGGCAATTATGACTTGCACAAACAACAAAAAGAAGAACGATTAAAAATTGAGTTTGCCGCATACGAACAACAACAAAAAGAAATATCACGAAAAAAACGAACTATTGAAAGGTTTCGTGCAAAAGCAACCAAGGCAAAAATGGCTCAAAGTATGGAAAAAAGCCTTGCAAAAATAGAACTTATCAAAGCACCACAATCACAGCAAAAAATAAGTTTTTCATTCCCTCAACCAACAACAGCAAACCGAATAGTTCTTCAAGTAAACGCAGTTGCACACTCATTTGAGAACAAAAAAATATTTGAAAGCGTTAATTTTGAAATAGAACGCAGAGAAAAAATTGCATTGGTGGCAGCAAATGGAATTGGAAAAACAACGCTTTTAAGCCTAGTTTCTGGAAGTTTGAAATTACAACAAGGAAGCATACTTGTTGGCGACAAGGTACAATTGGGAATTTTCGAACAAAACCAAGATGTTGCACTTGATACAGAAAAAACAGTTTTAGAAACAATTCAAGACGGCACA
This sequence comes from bacterium, assembly GCA_018647505.1. Classification (GTDB taxonomy): domain Bacteria; phylum Babelota; class Babeliae; order Babelales; family JABGSX01; genus JABGSX01. The sequence goes on from JABGSX010000019.1 coordinate 9,044, forward strand.
CAAGCAATAACAACTAAAGAAATAAGAAGCCTTCTTGGGTCTTTTATGTTTTCTGGTGACACAGTAGACAAAAAAGTTGGTGTCCTGAGCGGTGGCGAAAAAAACCGTATAAGCATGCTAAAAATTTTAGTTCACAACAATAATATGCTAATTCTCGATGAACCAACTAATCACCTTGATATACAGTCCAAAGAAGTATTATTAGAGGCTCTAAAAAAATACACTGGAACAATTTTATTTGTATCGCACGACCAAGATTTTATAAATAGACTCGCTACAAAAATTATTGAATTGTCTCAAAATGGAACAAGAGTATACCAAGGCAATTATGATGATTACCTAAGTCAAAAAGATCCCCAAGAGGAAGACAAAAAGAGAACGAAGAAAAATACAACAAGCTCGCAAAAAGGACAATTTGAGCAGAGAAAAGAACTAAGAAGGCTTGAAAACAAAATTGAAAAAACAGAAAAAAAAATAAAAAAACTGTCCGACGAACTTGAAACCCTAACCTACGGAACTTACGAATTTGATAAAACATACAAAATTCTTCTGGAAAAACAAAAAACCTGCCAAGAAGATTTGAAAGAATGGGAAACTCTTCACGACGCATAATCACATCCGTTCTGTACTGAGCTGAATAAGCGATAACGAATGTAGTCGAACGTGTACAAACACAATATAAAGGTTACTTGCACCGTTCGAAGAAACCCATTCGATGTGCCCTACGGGCTTACTCAGGGCGAACGGAGTCAACCCTTTAAATAAAATCAATCCATTCTTGAAAAAAAATCCAGTCCCGTTCGTACTGAGCGAAATAAGCAAAGGCGAATGTAGTCGAATGTATACGAATGGATAACGTATTGCCATTCGTTCTGATGGAGCAAGTTTTTAACGAACACAAAATAATGCCCAAATGCCCTGAGTAAGGCCTAAAGATTGAAGGAATACACCACGTTGACTTTTGTTTTTTACGATGTTAACATTCGCCAATCATAAAAATGATCACAATTATAAAAGGACTATGATGCGATTATTTTTTTTACTATTTACCATGTTATTTTCATTTTTTTCATATCCTGAAGGTTTCAGTGGCAAGGCCAAAGTTCTAACTAATAATGGATATGTTGCGATAGAATCTATACGTTCTGGAGATTCTATTATTTGTTTTGATGCCAAAAGATTATTTGTTGAAGGAGTTGTTTCTTCCGTTTCAAATTGTTTAGAGAAACTAGTTATTATTTTGTCAATTAGAGAAGAGAAAGTTATTTCGGTAAAAGGACAAAAGTTCTTTTCTTCTAGCTCAATGAATTGGATTGACGCTGAAAACATTGTTGTAGGAGATAATCTTTTAACACTTGATGGTAATGATGTTCGAGTCGATTCTGTTAAAACAGTTAATGAGCAAAGAAAGTTGCATAAAATTTCAGTTGATACACACAACAACTTTTTTGTTACATACAAAAATCTTTTAGTTCATAATTATGGTTGGCTTATCGATAAGGCTCCTGACGCACTAGTGTTTATTGCTGAAAATTGTGAAACTATCAAAAATACGGTTGAAGCTGCTACAAGCTTGGTTTTTGAACTTGCAGAAAATTCTCAATATAGAAAAGTATCGAAGCAGAATGGATCTGATCATCGTGATGGCGGGGGTGGCTATGGCTTTGTCCAGCCACCGGAGAAAAAACCGCCGGAAAAAAAACCGGATGATGATAAAGATTATTCTCGTATACATGAAAAGGTTCGTTATCATGGGAGCCGAGACAGTGGAAGGAAAAGTCGTGCACCTATTAATGGACAAAGTAGTTTAGATAGGTCCGTTGAAATTCCAACAGATTCCAGAAATTCACATCCGCGTAGAATATCTACAGGAGAAGAAAGGCGTATGGATATACACCATGAAACAAGAACGGATCACAACACTAAAACTAAATATTATCACTCTCATTCTAGGCCCTGGAAAGATGTTCCTGAAGAAGGAAAAAAGGCGTTAAAGGCTGCGAAAATGGTAAATAAAAAAGGAAAGCCTATTTTGCCTAAATAGAGGAATTTTTATGCAATTTAAAGAATCTATAGTTTTTAAAATAAGCGATGATTTTAAAATAAGTGTTTCACTTATGCATCCACTTGATAGCACGGATATGTTTGATGATACAGAGTTTTTTTTAGAGCATAATCGAGAAAAACTTTCGATTTATGCTAATGATCTTATTATATTTGGTCTCGAGAGCTTTTGTTCTTATATAGGGATCGCAATTGCTAATGAAATACCACTACATGAATCAATAAAGGAAGATATTGGTTATATGTGGAACAAAGATTTGCATGCAACAGCAGAGGGTTATAAAACAAAACTTGTTATGGAAAAAGGCGAAAAAACAGATTATTGGGTTGGTCAAAAATATCTTTTGTGGAGTTCACCCGGTACAACGACTTGGCTTTATAACAAAGGTGACAGAATATTTCTTCATGTAACACCGACTTATAAATGGAATTTTGACTCTCCTGAAAAAGGAGAAACTTTTATTTCTTATAAAGATTATATGAAGGCTTATAAACCTTATTATATTATAAACATTAAAAAAAATGTTGCGCAGAAGTTGTTAAAAAAAGTAGAAACTTTAATAAAAATTATAAGAGATAACAGTGCCGATTAATGTAATCTCTAAAGTTTAAAGCTTGACTCTTTAAAAGCCTATGAGTATCTGATTAAAGATCTCATTCTATGCTTAGCCCGCTGCATAGCCTCTAAAAGTGTTTATCTATCCATTCGTACTGAGCGAGATGAGCAACAGCGAAAGCCCGATGGCCCTGAGTGAGGCATAGAGCCGAATCGAATGGGATGTATACGAACACAAAGAAAAACCGTTTCTAGTTAATCATGGAAACATATCTATATTTAATTTTTTCCAGTCTTTATTAAACCTTTTCATTCCTTCTTCAGTCAAAGGATGATGAAGCATTTTTTCAAATATTGAAGGTGGAACTGTTCCAATATCTGCGCCAGCTAATATCGATTCTTTAACATGGTCTACCGATCGAATTGAAGCAGCAAGAATCTCTGTTTTAAACTTGTACAGATCTAATGCACGGCGCAAGTCCTCAACAAGCTCCATTCCACATTCTGCAATATCATCAATACGGCCAATAAACGGCGAAATGTAAGCAACACCCAACTTGCACATACAAATACCCTGAGCAACGGAAAAAACCAGCGTTGCGTTAATTTTAACCCCCTCTTTGGCCAACTTTTTTATCACGTTGTAATATCTAATATCACATGGAATTTTTACTACAACATTTTCTGCAATGCTAGCGATTTTTTTCGCCTGCTTATAAACAGCATCAACATCATGCTCTGTAACCTGAACACTAACCGGTTTTCCACTCAAGATTGCACAAATTTTCTTTATAATAATGACCGGAGGCTTCCCCTGTTTGCATAATAGGGACGGGTTTGTCGTTACACCGTCAACAATTCCAGTCGAGACAAATTTTTCTATGACAATAACATCTGCCGTATCCAAAAAGAACTTCATGGTAACTCCCTTGCGTTTTTTAATTTTCGGCACCAGCTTATCATTATGTTTAAGATTTTCAAGTCCAAAAAGCTTGATTTTTATAGTTATTAAGTTTAAGAATATAAAGATATTATTCTCTTTCAAAAAAGGAATCTTTATGAAACGCTTTTCAACTCTTTCCATCCTTTATCTTATTTGTGTAACACAGGTGACACTAACAGCAGAAGACCCAAATATAATTGTTCGTCAACTTTTAACAGCTGAACACTTATTTGAGCTTGGAAATTCTGCCGACCTTGAGAGATACACAAGACAGGACACTCCAGAAATTCGACGTCTTTTTGCACACACAGTTACTCCATTTTTTTCCGAAAATCTACCAATGTTCACAAGTGGATACAAAGTTGCGTGGTCTCCAAACGGAGAATATGTCTGTTTTGGTTCAACAGGGGGCAACCGCTCTGTTATTGTTTACAACATAAGAATGAGAGCACATTCTTTATATTTAAATCATCCTGAAAGTGACGACATTTCTCAGCAACCTAATATTGCATGGAGCAAAGATGGCCAACTTTTAGCCATAGAAGGTATGCACTCTGTTGCTCGTATTTATACACCAGACAATTACAATCCTCTTTGTATTTTAAAATTTGGCGAATATCACAGCGGAGGAATTCCTATATGGTCTACAACAAATCCAACAACTCTTATAACTATTTTTGGGCAATACATTATATTATGGAACAACCTGGATAGGCCTGTGGCTCGAGCCACGTTCCATAAAGGTGTTGAGTCTCATGCATGGTCCCCAGACGGAGTACATCTTGCAACCGGAGATGCACAAGAAACTCGAGGCGCAACAGAAGAAACAAAAGCGCCTGAACCAGAAAGATATGAAAAAACATATTTGACCAGAATACGAAGTGCAAAAACACTAAAAACTGCAACAAATCTTGGCGAGGGAGAACTTGGACACAAAGGAAAAATATACTCAATAAGTTGGCACCCAAACTCAAAAATCCTTGCTACAGGGTCAGCCGACCGAACAGCAAAAATATGGGACATTAGACATGGTGGACAACTCAAATACACTCTTGAAGGACATGCCGACGCCGTTTATCAAGTTAAATTTGCTCCAAATGGGTCTCTTGCAACCACATCTTGGGATGGAACAGCAAAAATATGGAATTCTAGAGGAAGATGCTTGCATACTCTTACAGGACATACAAAACCAATAAACTCAATTTCATGGAACCACGACGGAAGTCTTTTTGCCTCAGGCTCTGGAGATGAATCTGTAAAAATATGGAACCCTAGAAATGGCCATTTAATAGAAACCATTCCAATAAAAGGAGCAGCTTTTGATGTTGAATGGGCCCCTGAAAAAAACTTACTCGCTGTTGCTTCAAGAAGAGGTTTTACAGTAATAGATTATGACGTTGAGCCATTACCCCTACCACAACAACTACTTCTCTACAAGCTCAACAAATCTGAAGGTATAATAAGCCAACGAAAAGCTCAGAACCTTTTACCTATTTATCATGACCTACCAGAACCAGCAAGGCTATTTGTTGACAGCCTGACTGATGGATTTTTATCGGCAACTATACCACCGGTCGCAGAAGAAGCTGAAGAGGAAGAAGAAAAAAAAGAAGCCGCCGCAAGACCAGGAAGAGTGAGAGACCTTATTAAACACTGGGCCGGCGGTAGAGTAGGCCAAACAAAGCCTAAAAAGAAGCCTCCTCTTTGCAGAAAACCTAGAACATGCAATCCACTTGTTGAAATGTTCCAAAAGAGGCTGGCAGACCTTAACGCCGAATACGAAAAGCTTCAACAAGACTTTGTCGACATAAAAGAAAAAGTAAATATTTCACGAAATGCACACAAAAGATTATAAGCTTAAGCTCTTTTTATAAATTCCTTTATCGCTGCAGCTTTTTTGTTGCGACCAAGATGTTTATAACCTTCAATTTCTGCTTGCAATTTTAAAGATGGAATTGTGTAATCACCAACTTTAATAAACTCAATATTGTCACCAAGAAAAGCTATTTTATAATAAAAGCCACATTCATAATCTGCACAGATATGAACCTTTACGTCATTTATAATAACTTCAAACGCAAGAGCCTCTCTATTTTTAAGCTCCCAAACATCAGAACGAGAATAATCTGAAAATATAGCCAAAGCTATCTCTAAGTCACACATTTTAATACAGATATCCAAATCACTTGGAACAACTTCCATACCCTTTAGCGCCAAGTTTGTACTGCCAAATAAAAACCAGTCAATATTAGGGCCTTCAAAATTAGAATAAACAATATTTAAAACATTCAAAAAGTTTTGATCTAACACAACCAACCTTTTTAGCTTAAGCAACAACAAAGCTAATTAATCTGTCAGGCACAAAAATTATTTTGCGTATTTCTTTTCCATCAAGCCATTTTGCAATCGCTTCTTTTGCCGTACCTTCAACATCATTTTGCACAGCGCCCTTTTGTGCCATAATTTGTGCACGAACTTTGCCATTAACCTGAACTGCAATAGTTACCTCAAGTTGCTCTGCCAATTTAGAATCATATTGTGGCCACAAACAATCCGCCAATTTTTCATTAAAAATGGTTTCTAATAAATCACTTGCACAATGTGGGGCTAAAACAGAAAATGAAACAATTATCGACTTCATGCTTTCTTTTGAAAGGCACATTTTTTGATCTTGAATATCATTTAACAATTCCATAAAAGCAGAAATTGCTGTGTTTGGTTTAAAATGCTCCAATCTATTTTGATACTCTTTCAAAAACATGTGAATACGCTTAGTTGTTTTTGTTTCTTCCTTTTGATTATCAGAAATTCTGTTTTTTGGATCAGACAAATAATCGTACAATCTATTTACAAAACGCTTAATACCCTCAAGGCCATTGTCTTGCCATTCACAACCAAGCTCAGGTGGCGCCATAAATAGCATGTACAAACGCAAAACATCAGAGCCGTAGAGCTTAACAATGTCATCTGGGTTTACAACATTACCCTTTGATTTTGACATTTTTTCAACTGTTCCTGATTTTTCACAATATTTGCCAATCATGCCTTGGTTGAAAAGTTTTTTAAACGGCTCATCAAACGGCAAATAACCTTGATCATGCAAAAATTTGACATAAAAACGAGCATAAAGAAGATGCAAAATCGCATGTTCAATTCCACCAATATACAAATCAACTGGCAACCAATATTTTATGTCATTTTCATCAAATGGTTTGTCTGCAAGATCCGGATTTGGATAACGCAAAAAGTACCAACATGAACCCGCCCATTGCGGCATTGTATTTGTCTCACGCTTTGCAGCTTTGCCACATTTTGGACACTCTGTATTAACCCACTCCTTGATATTTGCTAACGGAGATTCCCCTGTTCCTGTTGGTTGGTATTTTTCAACATCAGGCAATTTGACCGGCAACTGATCCTCTGGAACAGGAACAACACCACAGGCTTCGCAATGAATCAATGGTATTGGTTCACCCCAATAACGTTGTCTGGAAAAAATCCAATCTCTTAACTTGTAGCAAACTTCTTTTTTGCCAATGCCTTTTTTAACTATATAATCAATTGTTTTTTCAATCGCTTTATCAACATCAAGACCATCAAATTGTTCGCTGTTTATAAGAACACCTTCGCCAATCCAAGCCTCTGTTAGGTTTCCGCCCTCATCTTTTGGAGCTTGCTTAGAATAAATAACTTCTTTAATTGGCAAGTCATACTTTTTTGCAAATTCAAAGTCTCGTTGATCATGCCCTGGAACCGCCATAACAGTTCCGGTTCCATAATCGGGCAAAACGTAACTAGCCAAGTACAAAGGAACTTCTTGACCGCTCACAGGGTTTTTTACATAGGTTCCTGTAAATACTCCAGACTTTTCCTTTTCTGCCATGCGGTCAACCAAACTCATCGATGAAACTTTTTCTTGATACTTCTTTACCTCTTGAGAACGTTTAGGATTAGTAACCCTACCTGCAAGTTTGTGATCCGGCGCCATAACAGCAAAAGTTACGCCATAAATTGTGTCTGGACGTGTTGTAAATACAGGCAAATCAAGAGTTTTACCATCTTCAAGCAAAGCCTTTAAAATAATCTCAACACCATCACTCTTGCCAATCCAATTTTTTTGCATTGCCTTAACTTTTTCTGGCCAGTCTAGACCATCCAGGCCTTGCAAAAGTTTTTCCGCGTATTCAGTAATTTTTAAAACCCACTGACGGATCGCTTTTTTTGTTGTTATGGTTTTACAACGGTCACACTTGCCATCAATAGCTTGCTCATTTGAAATTCCGGTCAAACATGAAGGACACCAATTTATAGGCAAATTATCCTCGTATGCCAAACCAGCTTTAAACATTTTAAGAAAGATCCACTGAGTCCATTTGTAGTAGTCTGGATCGGTAGTATTTACTTCCTTTGACCAGTCATACAACGCACCAATTTCATGTAGCTGCCGCTTGAATACTCTAATATTTTTTTCTGTAGAAATTTTTGGATGAATACCCTTTTTTATCGCATCATTTTCTGCAGGAAGTCCAAATGCATCCCAACCAATTGGATGCAAAATATTGTAACCCTCCAACCATTTTATACGAGTGTAAACATCGGAAAGAACATAACCCTTCCAATGTCCAAGATGCAATCCAGAACCAGATGGATATGGAAACATATCAAGACAATAAAACTTTTTACCACTCCCAGAAGGCTTGGTTTTTCCGTCAGGTTTTTTTTTCCAACGTTCCTGCCATTTTTTTTCAATCGTCTTAAAATCGTAACTCATAACAAGGTTCCTTATTTTAAACACATTTTTACATACGACTAGTTTCGCACAAAAAATTATTTTTAAAAAATTCAAATAAATTGTTGTTCTTTTTTTCATTTTAGTTTAGTGTTTGCCTTCGTTGCCCATAACCATAAACAGAAAATGACGGTGGAAATAAAGGATAGTTTACTTTTCGCAAAAAGGCCCTACGCTAAATAGTGTTGGGCCTTAACTTTTTAACTTTTAGAGATCATATGGAAAAACAAAAAATACAAACTACTTCTACACTCAAAAAAGATGAAAAAATTCTTGTTGTAAAACGCTCTGTTTTATTTGACCAAACTTTTTGGACCGGTTTTAGACCTGTAGATTTTTCCATGTATTCAGACGTTATAGAAAAAAATAAAAAATTTCTATGGCGCTCAACAGTTGAAAATGACCCAGGCTTTAAACAAATTATTCCGTATCTTGTCTTTGAGTTTGATAAAAAAATATTTGTAATGCAAAGAAAATCTGATGCATCTGAACAAAGACTACAAGGAAAACACTCGATTGGCATAGGCGGGCATGTAAACGAAGAAGATGTAACAGGAAAAGACATTTTTGATTGGGCCAGGCGAGAATTCCACGAGGAAGTTGATTACTCTGACAAAATGGAAATCATTCCTATCGGAATGGTAAACGATGATTCAACAGAAGTTGGAAGAGTTCACACAGGATTTGTATTTATGCTAAAAGGCTCAACTAACAAAATTAAAATTAAATCTGAACTAAAAAGTGGCCAACTCATCTCGCTGGAAGAATGCAAAAAAATTAAAGGTTCAATGGAAATTTGGAGCTTAATGGTTCTTGAATATCTTCTGCAAAAGCAATCCGTATAGACTAACACCCACTAAAATATTCTAACTTGAAAAATCCAGGGACTTTTAAACTGCATAAAGATTGACATTAAAAAACTCTTTTTTTTAGGATAAAACAAAGTTTATATAACACATCCAAAAAAAAGGAAAGTTTCATGTCACTCTTAAAAAATCCAATTCAATTTTTTAAAAACATCTGGAACAAATTCATAAATGCAATTGAAATGATGAAGATTAGTTTTTCTGTTTTAAACAAGCATAAAAGCACTCTTCTGTTTCCAATTTATGCAATTTTAACAATCTTTGTGCTCATTTTCTTTTGTATTTTAACGTTGTATTTTTCACACGCAATAAACATTTTTAAACCACACTCTCATCATATTAGCAAGGGAATGTTTTACGCTATTACACTTTCAACATTATTCATAATCATCTTTGTCGGAAGCCTAATTATAACCCTTAGCAACTTAGGGGTATGTCACTACACTTCACATATACTTTCAAAAAAACCAATAAGCGTAAAAAACAGCATTATGCTAAGTCTTTCTAAAATTTTTCTTGTTTCCAAGTGGGCAGCACTTTCCGCATTTGTAAGAATTTTTGTACTAGGGTCTGGAGGAAATCGCAACAACCAAGTTGCAAGCATGTTCGGTAGCATCCTTAAGGCTGGCTGGTCCATGGTTACATTTTTCGTTATGCCAAAGTTCGCTTTTGAAAATTATGGACTTTTTGAAAGTATAAAACAATCAGCCTCGTTAATGAAAAACACTTTTGGCCAGTCAATTGTTGCAAACATAAGCTTTTCATTTATACACCGCATAATTGTCGCAACAATTTTTCCATCAACATTCTACGTTGTTTCCAACCTATTTAATCCAATTGCAGGATTTTTTGTAAGCATAAGCACATTATTGATAATTCTTCCGATTACAACAACGGCAGAAAACATTTTTAAAGTCGCCGTATACAACTTTGCAACAAACAAACCAACCGGTCCATTTGACACAAATAAAATAAAAGAAATGTTTAATAAGTAAAAACAATTAGGGAAGTTATGATCAATCCAGTTCCACCCCAAGCGTCTTTTTTTGAAAAATCTAAAACTAAAATTACAAACGCTACTTACATGATGGTTACAAGTCTAAAGTTACTAGCCGCCAATCCTGTAGCCATTGTTTTTCCAATTATAAGCGCCACAATTATATCTTTGTTAACATACATATGGATGAACAAAATGTACTCAAAATATGGGGTCCACATTTTTGATAAAGGACTCAAGCACATATTTTCTGGACAACTTTCCCCCAATGAAAAAGAAGCCTTGGCTTATGTTGCGATTCTTTCCCTTTTGTTCTTAGTTTTTGTTGTCGGCTTTATAGGAAAAATTGTAAGAACTGTTGTTTATACCGGATTAAGCCACTACATAGGAAAAATTTTAGAAAATGAAAAATCTAGTCTTATACAATCTTTTTTGACTGGTTTTTCAAGAATATTTGCTGCCACTTTTTGGGCAATTATAAGCACAATTATCAAAATAGTGGTATCAAATCTACAAAACAAGAAAAACAAAGGAATAATCACAGCGCTTCTGGCTAACATTTTAGGAGATTTTATAAAAGTTGGTTGGCATATGCTTACGTTTTTCTTGGTACCTGTTTTGGCATTTGAATCTCTAGGATTATTTGACAGTATAAAAAAATCAGCACAGCTTATGCAAAAAACATTTGGAGAATCTGCTGTGGCTATGGTTGGTTTTTCAACAATATCTGGAATTATAAAATCAACAACATTTATATGTATTTCCATCATTTTCGGCTTGCTTGCACTCAATGCATACGTTGGAATAGCAATTGGGATAATAGTGACAATATTTGTATCCGCAGTCGTAAAAACAACAAAAGTAATATTCAAAACAGCATCATATAATTTGGCAACAGGTAAGCGAACTGGGCCGTTTAAAGTAAACGACCTTAAAAATTCATTTTCTAAATAAGGAGTTGTTATGTACATTTGGAGAGTTGGAAAATTAGTAGAAGAATTTAAGAATGGAACACTAACAGAACAGGAAAAGGTAAAATACGTAATATCATTTTGTCTATTCCAAGCAACAGGTTTAACCGTATATTCTTGGGTTCCACTCAGCTATAGAATTTTATTTATAAACACATTTTCTTACTTAAGCAGAGTTCTTCCAAAAGCATATGCGCCTAAAATAGCATTCATGCTTGAAGCACTGTTTATGGCCGCACCATTTCTTTTAACAGCATTAGGAATTTGGTATTGCTATAGAGAAAATAAAAAAGGAGACGACAAAAATTTTGTTGATAGATTTGTATGCTTGAGTGTTCCAATAATAAAACAAATCATAGTAATAACAATACTATTTTATGTATTAATTATCGCAGGAACTTACTTTATATTTTCAGAACAATTAGACATGTTTTTAAACTCTTTGGTTCCAAATATCAAAGGTCCGGTCGCACCAAAAACACACATTGGTCTTCTTGTTGGCCTTATAAAAGTTATACCACAAGCAATACAAATCCCTGGTAAAATCAAAGCTCATTGGGCATATCTAACCAACGTAATCTGCTATGCTTATATGCTATTTTCAAGTACATCAATTGTAACAACTATTGTCTACTACATTAGAGTGCGATCCAAAATAAAAATTATTGCCGAAAGCAAAAATGAAAATTTTGCAGAAAAGTTAGAATTTTTCAAAACTACTGGTCACTTGCTTAAGAACACAATGAAAAGCCTGAGGATCCGAAGGAAGCGCTAAGTACAAAATTTTGCCTAGACAAGTTTTTGCATCCAGCTAGCTGGCTTTCAAGCTCAAAGCATAGGGCGGCTTTTGCTGCTGCTTTATCTCTTAATAAACAACCAAAAAAATCAGTATTGCCAACGCTCCATGCATATTCATATGGTGAGGCCATACATCCTTGAGGAGAAAATAAATCAATCTGATGTGAACTGGCCAACTTAACAACCGGCCTTACTCTTTTGCACATAATGTTTACATATAATGTTTTTATAGGAATAAAGGCTTCTGTATCATCTGTATGATCACTTAATTCTAAGCTCATATCCAAAACCCGACTTGTATTAGGAAAATACTTTTCAAAGTCCTCCAAAGTAACCATCTTGTCCTGGCCCTCCTCTGGGGCAAGAGGAGAATCCGGCGACGCCCAATAATTTGGCAACTCTACAGCCACGGCCCCTTCTGATGCATACAGAAAATTAACAAAAAAACACAAAATAATAATAGAAAAAAAAACCTTCATAACTCCCCCAAGTATTTTGATTTTATTTATATTTACACCATTTTATAAGAACATTTCTACAAAATTAAAAATAAATATTCAGAATAGGTCAATATAAAAGAAAATAAGAGCAAAAAAAAAGTCCCGGATTTTCCGGGACTTTTTTATATAAATTAATTATCTAAGTACAATTTACCGTTCCCCAAGAAGCAACCGTTGAGCAAAATAGTCATTCATCCCTACAACTCTTTCAAGGACTTTTATTCCACCACCAAATGCAATTCTTCTATATAAAAAGGGATACTTCCTGTTCATTATCTCCAATAGATATTTTTTCCGTCCATTGTCACCTCTTTGATGCTCTAACAAAAGAGCCCTGGATAAATTTTCAAACGGCATAAGTATTCTACGTCGTGACTCTTCATCTCCACAATCCCATGAAAAATCATATGGAGAAACATCTGCATATTCTTCAACTAAAGCATCTACCTCTAAAGGATCTCCGTCAGGCCCAACAGAAAATGATGCCAAATTATCTCTTAAAGACATAAATGGGTTAAACTTTAAATGTTGTATTATACCAAATGGATAAAGCCTATCTCTCATTTGCAAATATAACTCGCTCATACACTTACTAAAATACTCACGAGTTGGAAACATAGCTTTATCTAACGCTCTTTGGCAAGGACATGGAAAAATGCCACCACTTAAACAGCCCTCTTCAGATAAATCACCATCCAAACAATCCTTTTCAGAAGGCTTAACTGATTCACTCTTTGCTCTACTCATAGCATCTTTTACGTAATACCACATCTCCACGCCTAACTCATCTGGGTTTGGTTTTTCTGATGCAGGCTTAACAACTAGTGGAAGCATTAACAAAAATAAAAATATTAACTTTTTCATAATTTCCCCATAATCCTTCAATAAAAAATCTTTAAACATCGCCGATTCGGCCTCTTTTTTTCGGCCGCTCAGAAACTACATCTTCAGTGCACGGTCCCGCTAAACCTTCTCGATCGTCAAACATTGACGGCGCTCGCATTCTTACATCACCGGTTCCAGGCAAAGCAAATGACGGAGACGCAAAAAAACTTCTACGAGGCGATACAGCACCATGTCCAGGACTTAAAAGCCCTCTACTTCTAGGGCTCACTCCAAATGGACTTGCGCCTCCAAAAGTAAAACAACTTGCAGATCTTGCGACGCCCACAGAAGGCGACCTTGGCATAGAAAAGCGACCAGGCCGTGAAGAAGCTCTTCCGTCTTCCCGCTTTCTTTTAGGCGCAGGATCTTTTCCATGAACGCTTTCTAGTTCAGCAATAGAAACACTACTAAGCGCTCTAGACAACCTTCCAATCAAGTCTTCTTCTGTTCCAGTTCTTTCTGCCTCAGCTCGTTCCAGCTCAGCTCGAGTATCACAACAAATTAGCTCCTCATCGAATCCATCACGCTCTTCACCACAAACACCAATAAGAGCAAGCAACTCAGCATCAACGTCTTCTGCCACTGGTAAAGCTGAACCCAAAACATCAACTACAAATAAACCAAAAATCATAAACGATAGTAAAATTAGTAATTTCTTTTTCATAAAACGCTCCATTTAAAAGCTATAAAAAAATTATTCCATGACATGTTTTTAGTATAAACCAATAGACATTCTTGTCAATTAGAATTAACCGCTGGTAGTACGAATCTTGCCTTTTTATAAAAGGTTTTATAGAATGTGTTTCAGATTGAAAAGCAACTATTTGTTATTATTAAAAAAATAAATAGTAAAACAAAAAAAAAAGAATTGAGTTTTGCAAAAATTTTATCTAGGATAAATAAAAAACAAGAACGGAGCAGCAATATGCATCGCTACAAATGGAATGTTTTTTGTATCTTTTTTTTATTGATTTCCTCCTCTATCTTACAAACCTCAAGCAATTCCGCCACGCTTTTTCAATTTCATCCAAACAATCTTGAAGAGCTTGCTTCTATATTTCCACACTCTGCACAAGAGCTAGAACTTGGTTATGAGGAAATAAAACAAAAAATCAAATCTAAATTAGAACAAATTTATTCAATTACTCCTGGCAAGAGAACTTTTTCAAACACGATTGAAGCCCTCGATGACATAAAAGCAACCATTTCTTTTTTGTGCTCACTGTGTGGGATATTATCAAACACCGCAACAGACAAAAGCCTGCAAAAAAAAGCTTCTGAAATAAAATCTCTAGGTGGAATATTCAAAAGTGAATACACAATTTCAAACAAAAAACTATACAAATCATGCAAGCAATACGCAGAAAATGGTAGCAAATCAGAGCCTATAACAGATGAACAGCGATACTGTTTGGACGAAATAATGAGAAAGTTCAATAAAAATGGACTAAACCTCCCAATAAAAAAACAAAACCAAATAATGGAGATAAAAAAAGAACTTTCAAATGAATGTCGAATTTTCAATGAAAACATCAAAAGCAACAAAAGCCACATCACAACTCCAATAAATGGTCTAGATGGCCTCCCAAAACAATTTATAGAAAACCTTCCCAAAACAAACGACGGTAAATACGTCCTAAAATGCAATGATTATACTCGATCTTTTGTCCTGCCTCTGTGCAATATAGAACAAACTCGAAAAGACTTTTACATAGCATTCAAAAATCGTGCTTATCCAGAAAATAAAGCTATTTTGATGTCTATAATAGAAAAGCGCAATAAGTTTGCAGAAATTGTTGGATACCCTGACTATGCATCATTTGATATCGACGGAAAAATGGCAATAAATATATCAAATATTGAGAATTTTATTGCAAAGTTAGTCAAAATAGCACGAACCAAAACAAAAGAAGAAGTTAATATTTTAAATAAACTACAACCACAAACCGCTGCTTTCACCAGTAACGATACTATAAAACCTTGGAACATTGATTATCTAAAAAACATTTATAAGAAAAAGTTTTTCCAGGTTAATGAAACCGAAATTTCTGAGTATTTTTGCTTGGAAAAAATAATAGATCCAATGATAAATATTTTGGAATCATTTTTTAATCTGCGCATAGAACAAGAAAAAACAGACAGCTTATGGAAAAATACTGTCATTTTAAAAATACATAATCGCACCAATGAAACTCTAATAGGATATTTGCTTTTGGACCTACACTCACACCCAGGAAAGCACACTCGCGGCAAATGCTACGGGCTGGTTCCAACACAAAGAATAAATGACACCTTTAAACCTGGCGTGGCAGTGGTACTTACAAGTTTTGCCCCAAAAATAGAAGGCTCCCCTAGCCTGCTTACAAGAAAAGATTTAACAATTTTGTTTCACGAAGTCGGTCACGCCCTGCACAATCTTTTGTCTGAAACAAAACTTCTCTCGTTTGCTGGAAGCAGAACAAAATCAGATTTTACAGAAATGCCATCACAAGTTTTAGAATCAATGGTTGGAGATAAAGAAATATTAAAAATGTTATCAGCCCATCACAAAACAGGAGAACAAATTCCACAAAAACTAATTGATTCTTTGACTGTATATCAAAAACAAAAATTCGGAACAGGACTCCAGGTAATGTCTTTTTCGTTTTATTCAACACTATCAATTGATTTGTTCAAAACCTGCGATTTTACTGATTTAGACAAAATATCACAAGAAGTTTACAAAAAAACAACAACCGGTATTACCATCATTCCAGAGGAACATTTTTACACATCATTTAGCCATTTAATACATTATGGAGCAAAATACTACAACTATTTATGGACAAAGGTTTTTGCACATGACATTGTAAAACACATAAGGCAGAATGGTGGATTTTTAGATAATAATATTGGACAAAAATATGCTCAATGCATATTAAAACCCGGAGGACAAAAACCACCGGAACAACTTCTTGTAGATTTTTTAGAAAGAGAACCAACACAAGAGGCATTTTGTAAAAGTATGGGACTTGTATAAACACAAGCCCCATAAAATATACAATTTTAGTTTTATAAGCTACAAGCTGCAGGTTTAGGTGCAAAAAATGGCAAAGTCCAAGCCTTTGAACAAATATCTAAATATTCCCTAATTCTTCTTCCTCCAACCTGAACAAATCCGGTTCCAGTACTTTCCATTCGAATAGAATACAAATATAATTTTTGAGTAAGAGTTAATCGTTTAGAATACCGATTGGAAACAATCGACGAATAAACATATTTATCACCATTAATAGAAACAAACCCATCAAGATCAGAAAAAACTTCAAATTTATTGTAAGCATGACCAAAAGTAGAAGATAGTTTCATAACACGAAGGTCAAAACTCTTAATCCCAGAAGAAGAATGAAAAAATACAACATCATCTTTTATTATAAATTGATGACAGTAAGAATCGAAAAAAGTATTTTCACTAATAATGCGTTTTCCAGAGTGCCCATCATAAATACTAATTAAACAAGGCCTTATATGAGGAAAAACAATTAAATAACGGTCTTCAGATGACCAACCAACTTTATAAGTACAAACACTTTCAAATATAGTGTATAACCTCTTCCATGTTTTAGTATCTATAACATTAATCTCATCTTTATGACGAAAAGTCACAGCTATTTTTTTTCCTGTTCTTGACAATCAGCCGAGAAACCTTCAGATGAATATATACTATCCAAAGTCAGCATATTAAAAACCTCTATAGTGTCATTATAAGAAATTAATAACATTAAACCATCAGGAGAAAAAGAAACATTAAAACAACTAAAAAAAGAAGTAGGGTCTACGTGCAGATTAATCTGGCTGATGCAGGCTCCACTTGAAGAATTAAACAAAAAACAACGTCCGCCAGAAAATATAACAGCAACCTGTTCTCCATTAGGAGACCAACAAAACTTCTTAACAGCGCCCGGGACCTCATCCATTTCATCAACAGATAGGTTTGATACTATATCCCCTGTATCAGTATTAAAAATCTTTACACATCCAACACATGGAGCAAAAGCCAATAAAGAGTCATTACAAGGAGACCACTTCATTAAAGAGGGCTGGACATCACAATCAATATCTAAGATCTCAGCGCCATCTCTATCAAAAATTTTTACAACTGGAACATGTCCAGAAGAATTGTCATAGGCTATTGCAATTTTATTTGTAACCGGTGATAAAGATAATGCAACTGATTATTGGTCCCAATCATTTAAAGCCGTCTCTACTTTAAAAGCTTTAAGCCCAAGCAATAAAACATTAACAGATTTTTCCAATTGAACCCTAATAATACTAGGCAATCTGCGCCCATACTCTAATAGAGCCTGTAAACCTGGCTTACAAACACCTTCAGACATACATTTTGGTCTTCCAATTCGCGAAAACGTGGAACACTCTTCATCACCATAACGACCTCCTCCACAGCATCTTCTTGCCTCGCCATCATAAGCAAGCAAAACAATAGAATCCAGTACTATATTTGCAATATCCTCAATTCTCAAAAATTCTAAAGCTGTAAATAAGCCAATTCTTTGCTCTATAGAAAGATGATTCTCATCATCGATAAAATGAAAGATGCCCTCTCTGTCTGGACCCGTTTCTTCTGAATAAAGCACAGTCATAAAGTGTACCGCAGCTCTTAAAGATGGCGCATCTACTGTAGACAACTTATAGCTAACAACTCCATCTTGAACATCAGCTATTTCATCCACAGAATCAGACAACAAGTCTCGGTCTAAATGTTTTAATCTTCTTAAAACAGCCTCCGGAACTTCAACAACTTCATCAAGGCCCTCTTTAGGAATAAACCTAAACAATTTTTCAACACCACCAGCAACTGGCGCGGCATCGTCTTTACTTTCAAGCGCAGCATCATCTTTACTTTCAAGCGCACCATCTGCAGCAAAACAACCAAACACACAATTTAAACAAAACAGAAATGACAATAATAGCTTTTTCATCTTAATAACCTCCATAAACTAAATTTTACAATCTAGCCAACCGACGACAACAGCAACAATTTAACAGCTGAAACTTTTTTGTTCTGGCGTTTACCATTACCTTTACAGCCCTTGGTAGCCTATCGTAAATACGTTTAAGTTTTATAGCCTGATACCAAGAAATCCCTTGTTCTGAAAAAATTGAATTTATCAAAACCTTCTGAGCAATTGTAAGTCTATGATCCATACTTCTACAATAAATACGAATAGAGTTACCTTCAAAATATCTTTTAGTAATACTTCCCGTAAGGTCAGGAAAAACTGTCAGTCTGTCACCACTATAATTGGAAAATTTAAAAACTTTCAACTCGTAAAGATCCAAACAATAAGTACAACTGTGATCTTCACTTTCACTAAAAGAACGAATAAATAAAAAATTATTAACCATACAAGTTCCACTGAATGGACCACCAAGAATCCTTGGACCCGTAAAAACTGGTTCAACAGAAGGAACTGAACTATCCCAAACATTAACAACATTATCATACGGAAGTATAATTAAATATCGATCATCGGCAGACCAAGCAATACGTCTTATATCTCTAACATCAGTAAACAATAAAGATTCATCCAATGTCTCAGGATTTATTACAAAAACATCATTATCATCAAAAATCGCAATTTTATTTCCAAATTTTGACCAAGCAAAAGTCCCAGCATTATGTCGGAAAATAGGCTCAAACGAACGGCTATCAAAAATAACAACCTCCTGCCAATTACAAATTGCTACAAAAGAACCATCTGAAGAATAAGACATCTCATACTCGTCAAAATTAGAATATTCTATATCAGGAGCAAAAATACAATTGTGATCTACCACACCAGAACTGGTATTAAAAGCGTAACTCTGCCCATTATCAAAAACAGCTGTAATTTGCCTACCACACGGAGACCAACAAAATGCTTTTAGCCGGCCGCCTATCACAGGGGTAAAGTCTACAAAGCACTCTCCCGTACCAGAATTAAATATCTTTACGCCAAATACTTGGCCAACAGCAAGCACGTTTTCATAATAAGGAGACCAAACAATTGAACTTTGACAATCATTGCTTGTTATTTTTTCACAGCTTATAACACAATGTTGGATGTTATCCGCAGAATTGTAAACAAATACGCTTGGGCTATCACCATATGAATTTGCAAAAGCATATTTTTTTCCACTCGCTGAAAAATCAATACCACCATATGACCAGCAACTAGTATGAAGATCCTCTGGTCTTTCAAAAGAATGGTTGAGTCGCAAATCAAGTTCTTCTACAAGTCTTAACATTAGGGTCTCTGGCAAAGGTGTTTGTCCAGAATCCACAAATTCTGTTGTTAATCCTAACCATGTAGGAAACAAAGTTCTATTTATAGAGTCTAAAAGACTCTGTATCCCATTTTCTAAAACAAAAGTAACTATGTATTCCCTTACAATACTTGAAAATAAAAAGGCACTAACATGCTCCATTGCAAGCAATAAATCAACTTGTTCATTAAAAGATAACCTTTTTTCATCTATAAAAGCACAAACATTATCTTTCAACTCTACCGCATCATGGGAAAAACAATCTTCTAAGCAGTTTTTCACAAGTCTTAACGCAACAATGCCAGTAATAAACAATTGTATTGGCATTTTTGGAAGTAAAATAAATTCATCTGGCAAAAATGTTTTGGCCTCTGCTCTAGCCAAATTATCATATGATATATCAACAAAAGCCTCATTATCTTCATTAAACTCTCGAGCTACAAACCTAACAAAACCCTCTGGCGGTTGCTCAACTCTATAAGCTGGTTCTGCAACCACACCTGTAACATCTGGCGCTGGATCATCTTTACTTTCAAGAGCACCATCTGAAGCAAAGCAACCAAATATACAATTTAAACAAAATATAAATGACAATAATAACTTTTTCATCTTAATAACCTCCATAAACCAAATTTTACAATCTAGCCGCTCTAGGCTTTATTAACAACAACAACGCAAAAGCTGGAACTTTCTTGTATAACTATTTACCCTTGCCCTTAGTTCTATTGGCAAACTCATATAAACAGACTTTAATCTTTTTGCCTTATCCCAAGAAACTACTTGCCCTGAAAATATTGAGTGTAAAAATACCTTTTGTACAAGACTAAGTTGATCTTCATAAGGGTTTGACCAAACTCTTGGCCGATCGACACCAAGAAATGTAACATGTCCATTTAAATCTGTAAGAACAGCCACTCTCCAGCTAGCATTCCTTGAAAAACTAAAAGTCTCTAGTGTAGACAGGTTCAAACAACTTATACTTCTTTCTTCTTGTACAAATAAACGATTTCCAACCATATACGTATGTCTAAACGGCGTACCAGTAAGTTCTGGTCCAACAAAAACAGGCTCCGTTCCTCCAAAATTGCCATCCCATACATTAACTCTTCCTCTAAAGGGAATTGGAATAACATACTTGTCATCCATTGACCAACAAACCAACCTTGTATCGCGATGTTCATCTATTTCATACAAAGTCTCCCACGAAACTGCGTCAACAACAACAACAATGCCTTCTGAAGTCATAGCCAGCTTGCTTCCATTGTTTGACCAGTCAGACAACAATCCATCTCTCTGATAAAGCAATTCTGTAGAAACACAATCAAAAACCTTAATGGTGCTATAATCGCCAATTGACAACCTAGAACCATCAGGTGAATAAGAAAGATTATATTGTAAAAAATCATTAGCTGGAGGCCCAAAAAGAAAAGAATTTATTACTCGCCCTGTTTCAACATCAAACTTATAACAATTACCATTTCCAAATACAACCGCAATTTCATTTCCATCTGAAGACCAACAAAAACCTCTAACCGCTCTTTCAATGCCCTCCATATCATCAATAAGAAGGTTTGAATGAACGACTCCAGTATCGGTATTAAAAACCTTAACACAGCCAACTAGCGGAGCAATTGCAAGAAGATTATTTGCTGATGGCGACCATTTTATAGAGTCATCTTCAATATAAGCTGTAACACAATCAATAGCTAAAACTTCTCGACCACTAGCTCTGTCAAAAACTCTCACAACTGGCGCATAATCTTTTCGAAAAGCCTGATCAACCATAGCAAACCTTTCTCCATCAGGAGAAACAGCTATCCCTGAGCTTTCATTACAATCTTTATCACACGCTACGGACCTTTCAAGATGTGGCATAAGACGTAAATTTAATCTTTTAATTAGAGTTTCACGAAGAGGACTTGGAAGTCTGTGGCGAGATTCTATCAAACATTGTAAACCATTTTCTCTGACCATTAAAATAATAGAATCTGAAATAACATTAGAAAAATCAAACGCCCCTAAAGAATCTAAAGCCTTTAATAAATCAACTCTTTGTAGAAAAGAAAGTCTATTTTCTTGTGTAAATCTTAAAATTTGTGCTCTGTCAGGAGAACCATCATCCAACTGATAATTTATTAAGCAATGAACAGCTCCTCTTAAAGCTTCAAGGCGCACAATTGGCAATGGATGCACAGAATCATTATCTTTTGAACCTGTATAAACATCTGTAAAAGCTTTTAAACACTCAGCTCTAAGCAAGGCTTCTCTTGGAATATCAACAAAAGCCTCAGGGTCTCTATGTTCACCAATACCCTCAGAGGCTACAAATCTAACAAAGCCCTCTGGCGGTTGCTCAACTCTATAAGCTGGTTCTACAACCACAGCAGGAACACTTGGCGCTGGATCATCTTTACTTTCAAGAGAATCATCTCCAGCAAAACAACCAAAGACACAATTTAAACAAAACAACAATGATAATAATAACTTTTTCATCTTAATAACCTCCATATAACCTCCATAAAAAACGGCCTATTTTTATACCATTTAATAAGCCGAAAATTCATTACTTAATTACAAGGTTATCAATTACAAATAGAAAGTCAGCCACTTGTTTTGCCCTGGCCGAATTTTACGATTAGAAATAAAAATACTGGTAAAAATAGAAACTCAAATTGATGCATCTGGTCGGATGTGATAGATTGTTAATTAAACACATTTAAAGAAAAAAACTTATGAAAAAAACACTTTTTAAACTTCACTCTCCATTTAATGCGGCTGGCGACCAACCAAAAGCAATAGAAATGCTTGTAAAACAACGGCCAGGACAATCAACTCTTTTGGGAGTAACAGGCTCTGGAAAAACTTTTACAATGGCACACGTAATTGCGCAGCTAAACAAGCCGGTTTTAATAATGTCCCCAAACAAAACATTGGCCGCACAATTATATGAAGAATTTTCACTTTTTTTTCCTGAAAACAAAGTATGTTATTTTGTAAGTTATTATGATTATTACCAACCAGAATCATACCTTCCAGCACAAGACATTTACATCCCAAAAGAAACAAAGATTAACGATGAAATTGAACGCTTACGGGTTGAAACAACCGCTTCACTAATAACACGAAAAGATACAATTGTTATCGCATCTGTTTCTTGTATTTACTCACTTGGAAACCCAATAGACTACAAAAACCTTTCTATTCCTTTAAATGTTGGGCAAAAAATAAGCCGAGAAGACATTATAAAACAGCTTATTTTCACTCAATATAAACGTAATGAGGTGCAACGGACTTCAGGAACATTTCAGGTAACAGGAAATACAATAGAAGTTCAACTGCCATACCAAAAAGAAAAGCTTAGAATTGAACTTTTTGGTGACAAAATTGAAGAAATTTCATTTGTAGAGAAAAAAAACAATAACGTAGTAAAAGCTGTAAAAGATTTTGTAATTTTACCTGCAAAACACTTTGTAACAACAACAGAAAAAAAACAGGCTGCGCTAAAAAGCATAGAAGCCGAACTTGAAAATACACTACCCAAAATGGAAAATCCTCTTTACAGGGAACGGCTTAAAACAAGAACAGAAAATGACCTTGAAATGCTTAAAGAAATTGGATGGTGCAGCGGAATTGAAAACTATTCATCACACTTTGATGGCAGAAAAAAAGGACAGGCTCCATTTTGTTTGCTCAACTTTATGGGGAACGATTTTTTACTAATAATTGATGAGTCTCACATTGCAATGCCACAATTACGTGGAATGTATAAAGGAGACCAATCTCGCAAACAGTCATTGGTCAACTTTGGATTTAGACTACCTTCCGCAAAAGACAATAGGCCTTTAAAATTTGAAGAAATTGAAAGCTTTTTCAAAGATGTCGTATATGTTACGGCAACCCCTGGAGAATATGAACTTATTCAATCAGAAAACATTGTTGAGCAAATTATTCGGCCAACAGGCCTAGTTGATCCAACAATTTCTATACACTCTAGAAAAAATCAACTAAAACACCTTGTTGAACAAATAAAGGCAACAACAGAAAAAGGATTCCGCTCACTGGTCATGGTAATGACAAAAAAAATGGCTGAAGAACTTGCACGATATTTGGAAGATGAAAAAATAAAAGTTTGTTATTTACATTGCGACTTAAAAACACCGCAACGAACAGAGCTTTTACTAAAACTACGTCAAGGTATTTTCGACTGCATTGTAGGTGTTAATTTGCTTCGAGAAGGAATAGACCTTCCAGAGGTGGCTTTTGTTGCAATAATGGATGCTGACCTTGAAAGCTTTTTGCGCGACAAACGCTCTTTTATTCAGATTATTGGTAGAGCAGCACGGAACACAGAGTCTCACGTTGTTTTATATGCAGACAAAAGAACAAAGTCTATGCACAACGCAATAGAAGAAACAAAAAGAAGACGGAACATTCAACTTGAGCATAATAAAAAACACAATATTACACCTCAAACAGTACAACGCGATGTTACAAAAAGCATCACATCTCTTCAAGCAAACATTGCAAAAGCATCAAAACTAAAACAAAAAATTGACGCTTCACATTCAAAACAAGAAGCAATTGCACGAACCATTGTGCTTGAAAAACTAATGCAAGAAGCCGCACAAAGCTTTGATTTTGAAAAAGCAATTGAGCTTCGTGATGAATACCTTGCTCTTCAGAAAAAACACAAAATT
Source organism: bacterium (assembly GCA_018647505.1). Lineage (GTDB taxonomy): Bacteria > Babelota > Babeliae > Babelales > JABGSX01 > JABGSX01. Next base: position 33,416 of record JABGSX010000019.1, read on the forward strand.
TAAACTCGTGTTTTCTGTGGAGACATTACCCCTCTATATTTTTCATGCTGTGTAGATGCTATTGCAGGACCAAATTCTGGTGATGGAATATTAAAAATAGTGTCTTCTCTTACAAGATACGCATCTTTTTTAAGGTCATACAAAATTCTTGGATTTGTTATGGCACCAACTGGAGAAGCCGCTCGCTCTTTTACAAAAACTTCTTTTAGTTTTTGATATTGTTTTACATGTATATCACCAGTTGGAATTAAAAGACCAATCTCCACGACATCCTTGTTTTTACCAACAGGATTTTTTGTAATAAGCTTCCATTCTTGTTTGGAATATTCGCTCTTTAAAGAATAATGACCACACCCAAAAACCCATAAAATAAGGCTTGTTTCACCTTCTTGGCCAGCAATATTACTTATTAATTTTTCTTTAAATTCTTGTTTGTTTGGATCAACTTGAATGGTATTAAACTCTTCTTCTTTCCCTTTAATTAAATTTCTGAACAAATATAATTTGTTTTGTTTATAAATCTCCCAGCCATCATCGGCCCACCTTTTATTCAAAATGTATGGCCCAGGCTTACCAGCTAAAACATCTTTTGGTTTTTTATCAACAACCTGTGAAACTTCTTTTTTATCTGGCAAAGATGTAACTTTTTTATCAAAATAAGAAATTGCAAATGACATAAGATACAAAAACACAGCCATAGAAATTAGAATTGAAAAAGTGTAGAAAATCTTTTTTAACATACTCTCTCCCTTAATGTTTCATAATCTAGTTCTTTATATTTTTAATACACATACAGAATTATTGCAATGGATTTGTATCTACACATTCTAACAAACCCAAATACTCCATTTTGGAAAATTGATCTACAAAAAAAAACTAGTAAACTGTAACAGTCTTTCCTTATTTATAATAACTAAATTAAAGGCCAGTCAATGAAAAAAAATCTTCTTCTAACTTCTCTCTTTCTGCTTTTATTTGTTTCTTGCTCACAGTTTTCATCTTTTCAAAAGGAACCCATTATGGAATATCATCCATCAAATATAAAAGAGCTTTGTGCCCTTTTTGCACAAACACCATCTGAGCTTGAAAAAAACTACGCACAAGCAATAGAAGAAGTAAAAAAAGATCTGGAAGTTATCTATTCGATTAAACCAGAAGAAAAAACATTTAAAAACACTTTTTCCACTCTTGACGCAGCAAAAGGTGAAATAATGAAATGGATATACTTCTCAGAAGTTCCATTTTTTGTGTCACCAGACAGAAAAGTTCAAGAGACCTGCCAAAAAATAAAATCATCTAGCGAACAGGCTCTTGTTGAACTTATAGACAATAACTTTCAATTGTATAAAGCATGCAAAGAGTACATAGAAAAGAACAAATCAAATGAAAAACTAACGGAAATACAAAAATACTTTATAAAAGATATTATGCGCAAGTTCAAAAAAAATGGGCTGGACTTGCCAAAAGAGCAACAACAAAAAGTCACGACTGTTAGAAAAGAAATAGCTGCACAGTGTGTAGAATTAAACAACAATATAAATCTTGACCACAGCAAAATAGAGGTAAAAGAAAAAGACCTTACAGGCTTACAGCCAGAATTTATTAAAAACATACCACGAAATGAAAAAGGTTTATGTGTACTGGGTTGTGACTACCCCACTTACTTTACGGTTATGCCCCAATGCTCAAATGAAGAAGTTCGTAAGAAATTGTACATAGCATTTAATAACCGAGCGTATCCAGAAAATAAAAAGGTAATAGAAAACATAATTGCAAAGCGCGATGAACTTGGAAGTCTTTTGGGTTACAAGAGCTATGCCGCCTTTGAAATAGACGGGGAAATGGCACAAACACCAGAAAACGTCTACGACTTTCTTGATGATCTTGTAAACAAAGCACAAAAAAAATTAAAACAAGAGATAGATCTTCTGAAAAATGATTTACCAAAAGACATATCCTTAACAAAAGATGGAAAACTAAACCCGTGGGACTTGCTATACATTAGCAGGCGTTACAAGAAAAAACACTTTGATATCGACGAAGAAAAAATTGCTGAATATTTTCCCGCAGAACACACAATTGCAAAATTAGTTGAAACTTATGAAAAATTCTTCGACCTAAAAATTACTGAAGAAAAAACAGATTGCCTTTGGGACAAAGAGGTAAAAGCATTCCGAGTTTGCAAGGATGGTGGAAAAACATTTGTTGGATATCTATTGCTTGACCTTTATCCCCGCACAAATAAAGCTTCTCATGGGTACTGTTGTGACGCAATCGCCGTAGAAACGGATGGCAACACCATAAAACCCGGAGTTGCAATTATCATTACCAATTTCACAAAGGCAACAGCAGACAAGCCCTCACTATTTAAAAGATCCGACATTCAAACACTATTCCACGAAATGGGACACTGCTTCCATGTTCTTCTTACTGAAACACCGTTTTTATCAATGACAGGTTTTAGGGTAAAACAAGACTTTGCTGAGCTACCTTCGCAAATGCTTGAAGAATGGATGTTCAACAAAGAAATATTAAGAGACATTTCATGTCATTACAAAACAGGCAAACATCTTCCAGAAAAAACAATTGATACTCTTTTGGAGCTTAAAAGATTTGGAACTGGATTGTTTATTATCGGTCAAAGCAATCTTTGCTACTTTGCCTTGGAATTATTTAAACATGGCCAGAAAAAAGATATCGAGAAAATAGAAAAAGAACTACACAAAAATCTAATGTCAGATATTGCATACTGCAAAGAAGCTCATCACTATGCTTCATTTTTACATCTTGAGCTTTACGGAGCACGCTACTACGGCTATCTATGGACAAAAGTTTTTGCCTTGGATTTATTTGATTTTATAGATTCAAAAAATGGCCTGCGTGATCCAAAGTTTGGAAAGTTTTATGCTAAAACAATTTTGGCACATGGCGGAGAAAAAGATCCAGAAGAGATGCTTGTTGAGTTTCTTGGACGCAAACCAAACAACAAGGCATTTTTAAAAGATCTGGGACTGTAAAACTTAAGATCTCCGTTCGAAGAAGCCCATTCGATGCGTCCTGCGGACTTACTCAGGGCGAACGGAACGCAGGCTTGATTTGTATAAAGCGCTAGTATTTTCGTGATGAGCAAGCAAGAGTTAATGAGCACATCTAACATGGAAAAAGATGTTTGTATGAAAGCATAAATTCTACAGAAGTTAAAACTCCCGTTCGTCCTGAGCAACGTCGAAGGATATATTCGAACGGATAATTCAACATCAAGATTGATCATTTTTAAATGTTGATTTTTATTGTAAAGTCTGCCTATAGTTAAGGAAATATTAACCATTTACAAAAAGGAGAATCTTTTTATGAAAATGAATTTATCAGAAAAACCAAGAGGTTTTTTGTACATAATAGGTGGACTCGCATTACTTTTACACACTTTGGGCTGGATTCAAGTTGGACTTAACTACGTAATTATAATCGGTGCATTGTACGCAATTGTTTACGGATTTTTTATGGTCGACGGACCAAAGTACATTAAAAAACTATTGTCCGGCAAAAAAGCCAAAGAAACACCCTTAGATTAATCAGAATAACCAAAAAGCAGATAATTTAAGGGGCCCATGTGGCCCCTTTTTTAATTATAAATTATATTCAGAACCATAATAGAGGGCGTCATAGAAAGCATTCTGAACTTTTACGCCACCTTTTTTATGTTTTTTACATGCGTTTTATGAACTTTTTTAGGCGCATGTTTTTTTTCTTTTTTACATGATGACGCAAATGCCATTCCCAAGCCAAGCAACAATACAATTGCTAAATATTTCTTCATTTTTTTAAGCTCCAGTCAGCCTATTACCAATGTTTAAAAATCCCTGTAGTAACTTTAGGTTTTTGCCGAGACCCTGCCTTCTTAACACACTTGCCATTTTTAAAAACTAATCCCCGCTCTTTGCAATTTTTACTACTAGGTGGTACAGTGGGCCCTAAGTATCCACCACCTCTGTGTGGTCTAAGACAATGATGCAAACCCTGAACTTTTACACCACCTTTTTTATGTTTTTTTACATGTGTTTTATGAACCTTTTTAGGCGCATGTTTTTTTTCTTTTTTACATGATGGTGCAAACGCCATTCCCAAGCCAACTAACAATACTAATGCTAAATATTTCTTCATAGATTTTCCTTTTCTTAAATTACATCTAATAAACAAAAAAGAAGAAAGGCACTAACCCCCCTTATTTCATTAATTACTAATATGCCATTTGCGAAGCTTCTAATTGATCATAACAATAATCATCTTCCTCTCTAGGCTTGGAATCTGGCTCATATCCACCATGTTCATATTCAAACGCTCCTGGGTTACCCCACGCACAATTAGCCTTTATGCAGCTACTCTTAGTTTTTTGAGCGCCAGGATTAATACATCTACTAGACGCCGTAGGTTCTTCTGGCCCTTCAATAGACGTCGGACTCACTAGCATTTGCACTTTTACACCACCTTTTTTATGTTTTTTTACATGTGTTTTATGAACTTTTTTTGGCGCATGTTTTTTTTCTTTTTTACATGATGGCGCAAATGCCATTCCCAAGCCAAGCAACAATACTAATGCTAAATATTTTTTCATAGATTTTCCTTTTTAAGATATACCACCCTTTGGTATACACCTTGAACCATTACAAATTTCTGATAATTTACACTTAGGATCACAGACATTACCAAGGTAATGATACCCTTGAACCTTTACGCCACCTTTTTTATGTTTTTTTACATGTGTTTTATGAGTTTTTTTAGGCGCATGTTTTTTTTCTTTTTTACATGATGGTGCAAATGCCATTCCCAAACCAACCAACAATACTATTGCTAAATATTTTTTCATAGATTTTCCTTTTTTAAAGTTTAAAAGACAGGGGGCTGTCGCCCCCATTATTAAATTCATTCTAACAAGTTGCCTTAATAGACTGCTCCATGAGTATTATTAGGCACGCAGTATCCACCACCCTGGCAACTGTAACCGCTTCCGCAAGGAGGATTACAAATTCCAAAAGTCTTCTTGACTACTCCCTGAAATCCCCCCTTAGGAACACCTTTAATATCAAAGTCCTGAACTTTTATGCCACCTTTTTTATGTTTTTTTACCTGATGTGTTCTATGAACTTTTTTAGGCGCATGTTTTTTTTCTTTTTTACATGATGGTGCAAATGCAATTCCCAGGCCAACTAACAATACTAACGCCAAATATTTTCGCATAGTTTCTCCTTTAAAGATTACTTTTAACTTTTTTTATATACTTGTTACCACTTAAGGTCTTTTTCTAAATCTTCCTCTATTCTCCTTTCCCAATTTTCATGTTTTTTAACATGTGCACGTTTTGGGGTATGTTTTACTACACGATGTATTTTTTTAGCATGTTTTTTAGGCGCATGTTTTTTTTCTTTTTTACATGATGGTGCCAAAACTAAAACAAACAACATCGCAAGTGTAATGTACATTTTCATACATTTCTCCTATCACACAAAGTTAGACCGACTTAATTATCTCTTATCACTCATTTTTCATTGCTCTTCTCAGAGCCTTTACCCAAACCAGAAATCTGTCCGTGTACAAGCGGTTGGT
>JABGSX010000020.1 GCA_018647505.1 bacterium
CCTCCAAATTATCCCGCCCCAAGCATAACAAGCGCAGTTAAACCAAAAGAAAAGGGAGACGAAGAAAAGATGTCCCTTGGGCTTTCAGCAACACATGAGGAAGACCCAACATTTGTGTTTAAAATGGACCCAGAACTACACCAAATGCTTATAGCGGGACAAGGTGAATTACACCTTAACGTATGTGTCGCAAAACTAAAAAGACGCTTTAATCTCGAAATAAACATGCTTCAACCAAAAATTCCATATCGAGAAACAATAAAAATGAAAAGCGACTCGAAATACAGACACAAAAAACAAAGTGGTGGAGCAGGACAGTTCGCAGAGGTGTGGATGCGCATAGAACCAAAGCAACATGACGCCGAAGTAGAGTTCACGCAAACACTGGCTGGGCAAAACGTTGATCGTGTTTTTGTGCCATCCGTAGAAAAAGGGGTAAAAACGGCCAGCTCCTCAGGGGCTTTGGCTGGCTATAAAATTGTAGGAGTTAAGGTAGAATTTTATGATGGAAAACAACATCCAGTAGACTCAAAAGACATTGCATTCCAAATTGCAGGTAAATTTGCTTTCCGACAAGCTTTTATGGCAGCAAAACCTTGTCTTTTAGAGCCCATTTTAAACGTCACAGTAAAGATTCCAGATGAATTTATGGGCGATGTTATGAGCAGTATATCAAGTCGTCGAGGAAAAATTTTAGGTATGGATTCCGAAGGAGAATTTCAGCTAATAAAAGCACAAGCGCCACAAGCGGAGTTGTATCGTTATGCAACAACGCTTCAATCAATAACCGGTGGAAGAGGGTTGCACACAGAAGAGTTTAGCCACTACGAAGAAATGCCACGCGAGCTAGAACAAAAAGTAGTAGAAGCAAGTAAAAAAGAGAAAGAAGAAGAGAAGTAATGTAAAACGGTGAAGGGTACCATTATGCAAAATTGGCACCCTTCTCTATGGCGCTTAAAGACTAAGATAATTTCATAATGACGCACTCATATTTTTTGTGCGTCATTTTTTATCTAAATTAGTAAAAAATGAACTTAACTTTAATCCCACATAAACAAAAATTTAAAAACTAACTCAAAAAATCATTCAACAAAAAAAAGCACGCCTTGCTAAGATTACAAATATAAAAAAATAGCACTACAAAAAATTATTTTTTCCCACTTCCCTAGTGGTTTGACAACTTAAAACATCAAACCACAAAAAATCGCAAATTTGAGGACGTTTAGATGAATAAAGACACAATAACTTCCATTTTAAATATTTTTTAACCCGGTATTATGAAAAATTTGACAAATATAAAACATTGCTTAAGATTAAATTAAGTTGATTAAAAAATACAGCTAATTAAAAATTGAAATAAGTCACTTCTAGGGGAAGTGGGGGTTACAGGGCCGGAGATAAAAATCTGGCCTTTTTTATTGCCAAAAATTGTTTATTAAATACAAAAATTTAGTAAAATTATCCCTTTCTCCGAGGCCACAAAAAACCTTTCCGTGAGAAAAATTAAATTCCACCCAGCACACATTTCTTCGAATCGGGAACTAACTTTCTACTAAAATAAATTATCGTGACTATTCGCCCTGAGTAAGCCCGCAGGACGCATCGAATGGGTGTCTTCGAACGCAAACAAACAACTGTAAAACCTAATTAACCTCCATTGGGATCTCACCAAGCCCTTTTATAGCCTCGGGACTGGAAACTTCTAAATTTCCTTCAACATCTATTCGCATTGCCTCTACTGCCTTGCCACCCTCTACTAACATTTCCTCTATAGCTGCCTTCTCTTCCTTTTTCATTTTTTCCATGGCCCTGCGCCGCCTTTCTTTTGATGCCCCGTCCCTGGTAGAAATAAAAGCGCCAGAAGCCTCTAGCCCAACAGTTGTAACCGCCAACCGCACAAACCTTTCTTCAAGACCAGACCACCCACGTTCACCTCGACTCCTTTTTTTAGTAGAAAAACAATACAGTCTTCCCATAGACAAAACCAAAACTAAAAACAATACAACTTGTTTTTTCATATTATTTTGGCATTTTTAAAAAGTTTTTACGGTAGTATTTTAACTCTTCTATCGACTCTAAAATATCATCCAGCGCGCGATGACCCTTTTTTTTGTCAAACTCTTTTCCACCCCAACGCACATACAATTCCTTTATGGTTGAAACGTCAATCATTCTGTAGTGAAGAAACAATTCTACCCGTGGCATATAAGCCCTTAGAAACGTCCTGTCCACCCATACTGAATTCCCGCACAAAGGAGACTTTTGAAACTCACAATGTTTTTTTAAAAACTCTAACACCTGCTCTTCAGCCTGTAACATGGAAATGTCAGAAAATTTCACCTCTTCTAACAATCCAGAACTGGAATGCATTTGATGCACGAATGCATCCATAGATTCAAAAATAAATTCATCGTGGTGCACCACAACTTCTGGACCTTTTTCAATTACATTTAAGTCACTATCTGTGGCAATAACCGCTATCTCAAAAATTGTTGCGTAATCGGGGCACAGTCCCGACATTTCCAAATCGATCCATATAAGAGGAGAGTCACCTTTTTTCATCAAAAAACCCCTTTGTTTTACGTATTAATTAATACAAAAATTATACACAAATAATAGAGGAAGCATAACTGCCCCCTCTATTATTTATCCTAAAAACAAATCGTATTTAAATAGCTGTCTTTATAAGCTAGACCTAGCTCTTGTGAGCCTTCTTAGCCTTTCTTTGAGTTTTTTTTGAGCTTTTGTATTTTTTACTCTTTTAGCCCACTCTTCAAGCTCACTGTCTGATGCTTCATCGTCAGCGTCATCCCCATGGTCATATATTGTAGCCCCACAATTTCCACGACGAATATTTTCACCTTTGTGATCTACAAAAGCAGAAAGCTCAAACAAAAAAAATGAACCTTTAGGGGCCTCCATTAAAGCCTTAGCTCTTCTGCTACGCCTTCTTTTACCAGCTACAACCTTTACTTTTTCAACTTTTGTTTTTTCTTCACGGTCGGACATTTCATCTGAGCCCAAGCTACCACAATCCGCTGGAAGCAAACCTACAAAAGAACAAAAGCTAAACATAATAAAAGAGTATTTTAAAAAATTTTTAAACAAATTAGCGCCCTTCTTCCGTATCAAAACGGGCCCAACCCTCTGCTATAATATTTCCATGCTCATACGTTATTGTGACAGGAACACGGGACGCTTTGCCTCTATAAGCTGCGGAAAGGCCCCAATCGCGAAGATTAAGAATTCTAGCCAAATAGTCTCTTCCCTGTTCTGTAGGGCTAATATACTCTTCTACAACAGCATTTCGCGCAAGCTCTGTTATATCTCCTCCTCGCACAGAAACAAACTTTGGATCACGAGGATCACTTTCTGCAGATTCAACAGACGTAGAATCAGAAGCATAGGCTCCAAAACAAAAACTAAAAAGAAATAAAGCGGTCAAAAACTTTTTCATAAATCCCTTTAATTAAACAATTTTTGAAAGTATGGAGGCAAATAGTATAAATATAAAAAATATAAACGGCAAACCAATGCCGTTTCCGGTTGGCAATTTTTAAAAAAAATTTTCTTTTCTCTTACCAAAGGGGCAACTTTTTGGTATCGTATCCTGCGTATTAGAAAGAAACATAACAACACAAAAGGGACCAAGGGTGAGCAAGCTAAAAGTAGGCGTCTTAATGGGCGGAATGTCTTCTGAGCTGGAGGTTTCATTTAACTCTGGCAGAACAATATGTGACCACTTAGACACATCACGATTCGACGTTATTCCAATTTACCAATCCCCATCTGGAAAGTTATATATTTTACCCTGGCGATTTCTGCATCGAGGAAAAACAACAGACTTTGAGCACAGGCTTGAAAATGAAGCAGAAAGTATTAAATGGGGAACCTTAAAAAATAAAATCGACTTTGCCTACCTTGCAATGCACGGACCATATGGAGAAGACGGAACAATTCAAGGCTTTCTATCAATTCTTGGAATTCCGTACCTAGGTTCCGGTGTTTTGGCCGGCGCTCTAGGCATGGACAAAATCGTACAAAAAGACATTCTGGCTGCTCACAATATAAATGTTCCAAAGGGCTTTAGCTTATCGACTACGCAAATAAACAACTTAAGCAGTTCTTCCATAGCCTCTACAGCAAAAACAAACAATTTAGAGTATCCATGTGTAGTAAAACCATATAAAGCCGGTTCCAGCCTGGGCGTCTCTGTTGTTTTTGAGCAAAACAAGCTTTTAGAGGCCATAAAAAAAGCTGCCATTGTAAACAAAAAAGTTGAACCGGTGGTAATTGAGCAACACATTAAGGGTATGGAGTTTACCTGTATCTTGATAACTGACTATAAAACCGGAAAATTTCGCCCCCTTCCACCGACCGAAATTGTATTTGAAAAAGGAACGCATTTATACGAATACGATCAAAAATATATGCCGGGAAGGGCTCTTAAAATAACCCCCGCCAGATGTAGCGATAACGATATAAAGCACATTAAAAAAATTAGTATAAAAGTTACAAAAAAACTTGGTTTTACAAACTTAAGCCGAATTGACGGAATACTAAAAAAAGACGGCGATATTTATATATTCGACGCAAACTCACACTCTGGAATGACACCCACAAGCTTTATATTCGAACAAGCCGCAGCAGAAAACATTAGCCACACAGAATTAATAAACCACTTTATTGATACGGAAATATATCTTGGAAATATTGGTTCAACTGCAAACAAAAAAATGTCGTTGTCACTTATGAAAAAAAATACGGTCAAACGAAAAAAAATTGCTGTTTTGTTCGGTGGCCCATCAAAAGAGAAAGAAGTCTCATTGGACTCTGGAAGAAATGTTATTTATAAGTTATCACCAAATAAATACGAAGCTATTCCAGTTTTTGCAGACAAAAAGATGAATTTGTACAGAATAGACAAACATTTACTTGTTCACAACACAACCAAGCAAATACAAATGAGCTTAGATCCTAAAACAAAAATAGAGTGGGATGACCTTACCACAATTGCAGACTTTGTGTTTCTGGGCTTTCATGGCAGGCCAGGAGAAGACGGAGCCGTCCAAGGAGCTCTTGAAATTCTTGGCATTCCGTATAACGGCTCGGGTGTCTTGACAAGTGCTTTGTGCACGGACAAATACAAGGCTAATCATCTTTTAAAAAGTAAGAGTTTTGAAACACCAAAAGAACATTTAATTACAAAAGAAACCTGGGACTTAGAAAAAGACAAACTCGTTGCCGAAATTGAAACAAAAACAGGCTTTCCTGTAATTGTTAAGCCTAATGACGATGGCTGCAGTGTTCTTGTACAAAAAGCACAAAACCAGGCCGATTTAACTTCTTTTATCAAAAACATTTTCAAAGACGGAAGAGAATCTGTTCTTGTCGAAGAATTCATAAAGGGCATGGAGCTTACAGTTGGGGTACTTGGCAATGAAAAACCAACGGCATTTCCACCAAGCCACTCTGTAGCAAGCAATGAGATTTTGTCGATGGAAGAAAAGTTTCTGCCTGGAGCCGGGGAAAATCAAACCCCTGCCCCCCTTACACAAAAAACAACTCAATTGGTTCAAAAAACCATAGAATCTGCTTACAAAGCTATAGGCTGCTCTGGCTACGCACGTATTGATTGTTTTTATCAAACAAAAGAACAAAGTCCAACAAAAAAAGAACGGGTTGTTATCTTAGAAATCAACTCCCTTCCAGCCTTGACCCCTGCCACATGCTTGTTTCATCAGGCTGCAGAGGTTGGCATGCGACCAATGGAGTTTATGGACAAAATTATTGAACTTGGATTTGAAAAACACAAAAATTCAGAATTAGAAACAAATAAAAAAACAGAAACAAAAAACAAAAATATTAAAAATCTGATAATAAAAAAACGACCTGAAGAAATAACATCGTCAGTTTAACAAGAAAACAATAACCCACCCAGGATGTTTCCCCGGGTGGGTTATAAAAACTACATAATGTAACTTATCAAATTAATAAACCGGACCAACGGGAGTTCCTGCTCGACCTGGTTGTGTTTGCGCTCCAGACGTTCTGGCATCCATCATACCAAAAGCCTTTTTCATCTTAGCTTTCGCCTCTTTTAATCTCTGAAGCTCTTTAATTATATATTTAGCTTCAACAAAAAACTTGTCGGCTAATTTTTGACGTGCGGCCCTGTAGTAATCCAACTGTTTTTGCTCTAGCGCAACCATGGCAACAATATTCCCAGAATGGACTACAGAAGGGCAATGCGCGTCCGCCATAAGTGCCGACAAAAAATCATCTTTACTTATAGTCCCATTATTCAAGCTGTCTATAAAGTCTTTTGCCATACCCAACTCCTTAAACTTCTCGGTTGCCGCTGGTGTATCTCCAGCCTTGTCTGGATGCAATCTAAGAGAAAGCCTTCTATAGGCTTTGGAACAATCCCTTTCAGATGGAACCGTTATGCGACCAGTATTAGGATCAATTTTCAAGCCAAGCATCTCAAATAAGTTTACCCTATTGCCTTTTACAACTGCGTAAAATAGATCTTTTGAGCGAGCAGAAAAACCACCTGCCCTGGCTACAGCAGAATAAGCCGACTCGGTAGAAAAAGGAACATACCCAGGGTCACCAGGCAATTCAGATTTAGATTTGTTCAAAGATGCTATTTTATCTTTTGACTCTGTAATTACCCTTTTTAACGCTCTCTCCGCTTGCTCAAAACTTGCTGCGATTTCTGCTGTTTGTGTTGTCCCGTTAGACAACACCGCCTCATACTCAAGATCCACTCTTCGTCCTTTTACCCCCTCTAACAACGACTCTGTATCGCCCGAATAAGAATAGACCTTAAGGGTTTCTGCTGTAGATCTGTTCCATTTACTCCTAAACGAATGATAAGCTTCACTTGCACGAGACCAAGCCTTTTTCCAAAAGGGGGCGTCTGGATTTTGCTCCCTTTCCGCTCTGATTTTTTTTATTTTTGTCTCCGCATCAATAATTGAGTTTACAGCTTCTGCAAGTTGCCTCTCTTGCCCTGTCCATCGGTCGATCCTATCCTTAATCCAGTGTCCAATTCCATGCTTTTTCATCGCCTCAGCGACACGTTCTTCCTCACGCTCTTTTGCAACAACACGCTCAGCTTGCTCAAAAGCTGAAAGGTCTTCTATTACATCATCAGCCATTTCTTCTGGTTCCTCTTCTTTTGCTTCACCCGCGGCAGCTCCTGAACCACTGCCGGATTCTACACCAGGCAAACCCGATGCGTCAGGCAAAGAACCTATGGCACGGGCAACACTCTCACCTGGATCCACAGGACCTGACGGAATTTCTACACCATCAATTGAAGAAGGTCCTTCTTGCGTTGCGTCCCCTGTTTCCGAGCGAACACCTTGACCAGGAACATCGGAACTTATACCAGGATCTCTAGTCACCAAAGCTGTTGAGCTTGCAGGCTGATCCGGTGGAAGAGCCTTTGTTACTTCTGGCAAACTTGGTCCTAAGTCCGGTGAGCCTGGTTGACCTGTCGGCGAAACACTGGCCCCTAGCCCCTCTGGAGGCTTTATACCAGGGCCTGGAACACCCACCCCATACTTTGGCACTCCAGATTCCGGCCTCGCGCCACTTACTAATGTGTCAATCGGGTCAAGCACGTCAACCGGAGCTAAGCAAAAAAAACTTATTGGCAAAAGAAAAGCAAATAACAATAAAATGAATGTTTTTTTCATAAAATTTTCTCCTTTTTTGCAAAACAAACAACACAGATATTTTCAAGTTATACAGAAATAATCAAAAATTCAATAATCCACAAAACTCTATACCTAAACACAAACAAAAAAGGCGCCCGAAGGCGCCAGTTTTATAATCAATCAACATCACCAATGCCAGGGCCAGAGCCTGGTACTGGTGATGAAGAAGGTGATGGTATGGGCGTGGGTAGCGGGGTTACATTTCCTCCAGTTGTTCCAAGGGTGTCTGGCCACAATCTTTTGCGTGCATAATTAAGCGTTGATTGAGAGCGGTGCATTTTATCAATTAACGTCATAGATCCAGGATCATCGCTAACAGCTTTTATCATTGAAGCAAGAGCATCACCCTGCGAAAATTTTATGAAATCAGCAAAATCTCTTGTCGGAAACTTTTCAAAAGCCGCTTCAAGTTGACTTCTTGATGCAACAACCGCTTCGTAAGTTGCATCAAGCTTTTGCCTAAGAACATCTATATTAGCTTTTGCCTGTCTAAAACCCTCTGCTGTTCCTCCTTTATCTGGGTGGGCAGAAAGATACATTTGTTTTAGCTGACTCCTTAAAGAAACTCGGCTAGCTTCAAGTTCGCTTGCACTGGGAACACTAAAGCTAACACTTATTTCCCCGCCTTTTCCAACCTCAACATGAACACCAACATCCATCTTAGCCAAAAAGTCAAAGTCAACGTCTCTTGCTCTTAAGCCGGCTTTTCTAAAGGCGTTTCTTATTTTGCCAGACATTTTAGGATCACTCATTACGCGTCCACTAAGATACTCGGTTAAGTCATTTGCGTCAGGATTTGCCAAGTGTTGGTAGGCCTCTGCCAGCGTTGCACCATCTGGAACACCAAACATTCCACGCGTTGTAGCATCAACGACGGTATCAAGAGCCCCGTCTCTAAGGCGACCACTTAAACGAGCCTCTAGCTGGGTTGTATAACCATCAAGCTCTCTTTCAGCAGCAGGATACGCTCTCTGTGCTTCTCTTACAGCACTGCCATATTCAGCATCGGACATAATTGCACCATCTCGCGTTAAACTTTTGACCGAAGCATATAACTCTCTGGCCTTCGGAGTATCCGCTTTTGGCCTCTTTGGCCTGAGCCCTTCTGTGGCCGAACCATACAAAAAATCTGCCAATGTTCCTGGTATATCATGAAGTGTTGGAGCGCCTGTCCCACCTGGGTCTACAGGGACTGATCCTGGGTCTACTGGAGCTACCGGCCCACTTCCCACTGGCTGTCTATGAGCGCCTGGGCCAGGATCAGAAGGCAAATCTGGCGAACCTGTTGGGCCTAATTGCGTAGGATCAGCTGGACCTGTTGTACCTGGAGCTGGCAAATCACCTGGAGCTGGTGGTACCGCTTCTGGACCTGATACTGGCGGAAGATCTCCTGGTGCTCCCGGAACTGGCTCATCCGGACCTGTTGGATCTACTTCTACACCGCCTGTAGACTCATGCGGAGACCCACCTACTTCTGGAGCACCGTCAATCACCCCCTTGGTAATAGTGGTAATTAATAACCCAATACACAAAATTAAAATAGTTTTTTTCACTCGAATTCTCCTTCTTAAAAAGCTATAAAAACAACACCTTCAACAAACTATTTTAATACTAAGCGTAACCCAAAAAAAATTGCAACATATCAAAAAATAATGCCCGGGAATTTAATCCCGGGCACGTTTATAAGCCTATCTATTAGTTAAAACTTATTTTCCTGGTCCTCCAGGCCCAATTCCAAGCACTCGACTTGCTTTTGGACTGACAACATTACTTGCTGTCTCTTCACCAACCAACCTTCTTGCTTTTGGCGATCCTTCAAGGTTCGCTTTTTCATGTTGGCGAATAGTTACATCTCTAACACGCGGAGTCCCTGGCGAAGTTGAAAGCCCTGGACCAGTTGTCTCAGGAGCAACTCCCGGCCCTGTTACTGGAGCTTGTCCAATTGGACCCGTTGGAGCGTCAACACCCGCAAGCCCTCTTGCCTTTGGAGAAGAAAGATTTTTTAGAGCTGGAAAAGCGCTTTCAGCAGCACTCATTGCAGCCGTCCCTTCAACAACAGAGGTAACCAATCCTTCTCGTAATCGAATGAACATTTTTTGAACACCCTCTCTAGCCGTTGCGGCGCGACCTAGAAGACCTTTAGAGGATATCACAGCAGCTTGAACATCTCTAACCGTTAAAATTTTTCCTTTCCTTAACTCAAGCATAAAGTCGCGTGCGGCTTTTAAGTTTCCAAGCTCTCTTTGAGCACTCCTGTGTTTAATGCTCGCAGTTCTAATAGCTTGATCATAACCCTTGTTGCCGGTCAAGTCTATTGTTATCGATGACGAATTTCCAGCTTTGATTGCACCTGTAACCCTGTCTACTCTAACATTAAATGCGGCAACATCTGCCTCAGCCATGCCTTTCGTTGCCAAAGTCTGTCTACTTGCTACGATGCTTTTTATTTTTATATAATCTTCTAAGGCCTTGCGGTACTCTCTATACTCAGGAGAATCCTTTGATTTCCCTTTTGAGGCAGCCCTTGCGGTTTCAAGTTTACCCTCAGCTGAACTCAAAGCTTTTTTAAGATCAGCCATACGAACACTCTCTGGATCTTGCTCAAATTTTTCAGCGATTTCTGGACTAAAAAGATCTTTTGCGCTAGATGCATAATGTTGTAAAGAATACTCAGCAGAGCTAACTTCACTTTTTTCACGCATAACAGCTGATTCAAGTTGAGTTTTTACGTATTCTGAAAACGTACTTATTCTTTCTAATGAAACCTTTTCTTGAGCGTCATACTCAGACTGTGAAATCTCTCCACTATCAAGAGACTGTTTAAGCCTAGACATTCTTTCTGCCTCAACTTCTATCCCCGTTTTGGCATCTTCAAGCATGGTTGTTCTCAATACCTCTTTTTCTTCTGGTGTAGTATGTTTTGCCCCAACATTTTCTGCATTAGAGCCAGGAGACTTTGGGTCCAAGCTTTTAATAAGCCTAGATGATAGAAAGTCAAGCTGAGCGTTTTGTGCCTGCTCTAAGGTGTCAGCGCCAAGCTCAGAGCTAAGTTCATCAAACCTGTCACTCAAGGCCTGCTCATCAGGAATGCTAACGCCACCCTCAACAGAAACCCCAAAACCAAGGTCTCTCAAGGTTCCCAAGTCAACACCACTACGGTCTCTTGCTGAAATGCCCTCAAATACTTTTTTTGTTAATATGGCTTCACTTGACAACTTGTCCATTGCGGAAGAAACAGATTCTCCTGACCGTTGTATTCCCAACTGTTCACACAAATCATCTGGCAAATAACCGATCAGCTCCTCGTTAAGACTTTCGCGAACTTTAGCACTTGCGCTATCCTTTACAGTCGTAATCGACATATCAGCATAACGCCCTAAAGTTTCCCTAGCCACACTAACTCCTGAGCTAACCTCTGTATAATAAGCTTGTGCTTCAGCTTCAAGCTCTCTAGCACTTGCAGGATCCGCTTTGGCTGCTTTTTTAACAACAACATCTAAATCAGCAGAACTTTCAGAAAGAGTCATATTTGGCTCGCTGCTAAAAGCTCTTTTCATCCACCTACCGGCACGGCCCCAAATATCTGATACTGTTTCTGCGACCCTTTGATGCCACGCTTTTTCAACCGGTGTTGCATCTGCGTCCGGTGTAGCTGAAGAAATAGCTTCTTCAACGGCCTTTTCTGCGGGCGTTCTGGCTGCATCAACCTCAGCCTCTGTTAGCGCGCCTGTATCATCTACATGCTCAGCTCCTGGGTCTACTACCGGGTCTGGTCCTGGATCTACTACTGGGTCTGGTCCTGGGTCTGGTCCTATGACTGGTCCTGGATCTACTACTGGGTCTGGTCCTGGGTCTGGTCCTATGACTGGTCCTGGATCTACTACTGGTTTTGGGGTTCCGTCTGGTGGCAATCCGCCTGTTCCTTCTACCAGAGGTTGACCACCTGGTCCTGGTTCTGGCCTTACCGGCCCTAATCCACCTTCACCGGACTTTGGCATACTTAAAGGCTCACCCCCAGAAAGGGCTGGCCCTTCTAGCCCCTCTACACAAAGACAAAGAAAATTTATTGACAAAAGAAAAGCGGATAATAATAAAATGGGTATTTTTCTCATGAGAACTGCTCCTTTTTTAGAAAACAAACAACAAACCACAACTTGTTGTAATTGTCATAAAAAAAAACAAAAAAGGTCAACAGTTTGATTTTATTCTATTATTTTTTTTCGTTAAAAATAAGCGATTTTTTGTACCTGAAGGCAAGTATAGAAATTCCAATAAGATGTGGAACAGAAATTACAAAAACCATCAAATCTGTAATTGTCCACATGATAGGAACTTGAACAATGGCGCCAAAAAATATGGCAGCCGAAATTGTAAGATAATAAACTTTCATGTAACGGTGACGCGTAAATGAAGAATAACTTTGACCACCGTTAAAACTGTTTCCTATAAGCGTTGTAAGAACAAATAAGAAAAGGGTTACAAGTAAAATATAATACCCAACATATGGAAGACTATGGTCAAAAACCTCAAACATCAACATGTTGCTAAAGCGCCCCGACCGCCAAACCCCAGATACCAACACAAGCAATCCAGAGACCAGGCACAAAACAACATCAGCGACAACTGAATATAGGGCCAAAACC
>JABGSX010000021.1 GCA_018647505.1 bacterium
AATTTTTTCACATCTTAAATCTCCAAACTGGAAACGAAAAATTAGCTTTTCTCTGCATAGCAAAATTGTTTTAAGAACAGCCATAGCCTTAACACTTTTCTTTACTGTTCTTTTTTGGTTGTTAGAACGTAACAGCACATTGGCTAACATGTCACCCGGCCTGGCCATTGTAAATTCTATATTCAATTCAATAGGAGCAAGAAGCGCTGGATTTGTAACAATTCCTATTGTGAACCTACAGCTGGCGTCAATTTTAATCGTCTTGGTAGCGTGCTTTATAGGCTCAGCTCCAGGATCAACAGGTAGCGGAATAAAAACAACAACATTTTCCATATTTATGTCAACACTAAAATCTGCCATAACAGGAAAGCTTGCAGTCGAAATGTACGGAAGAACTATTCCCAGACACCAGGTACTAAAGGCTTTCGCTGTTCTTGCCCTGAGTATAAGTTGGATAATTTTTGCAGTATTTTGTTTGTTAATTACAGAACGCTCATGGAGCTTTCTTACTGTTTTGTTTGAGGTAGTTTCTGCATTTTCAACTCTTGGGCTCTCCATGCTAGGAAAAACTGCAGACTTTACTTTAACAGGAAAACTTATTTTGGTTATTACCATGATTATTGGACGAATTGGACCTCTCACAACCGTTCTGGCTCTAAAAAAACCATCCGAAAAACAAGAATTTTCATACCCTGAAGAACGAGTTATGATAGGCTAAAAATAAGGAATATGTCATATGAAGTTTTGTGTTATAGGAATAGGAAGCTTTGGGTATCAGGTTGCCACAAAGCTAGCCGAAAATGGAATAGAAGTCCTTGCAGTCGACAAATCCGAGGACAAAATCAACGACATTAGAGACTATGTTACTCACGCTATTTGCGCAACAATAGATGATGAAGATTCGCTAAGAGGCTTAGGCATAGAAGAGGTAGACACCGTAATTGTTGGCATGGGAAAAAGCTTTGCTCAATCTGTCTTAATTACAGCCCTTTTGAAAAAAAAAA
This sequence comes from bacterium, assembly GCA_018647505.1. Taxonomy (GTDB): domain Bacteria; phylum Babelota; class Babeliae; order Babelales; family JABGSX01; genus JABGSX01. The sequence continues at coordinate 1,005 of JABGSX010000021.1, forward strand.
TAGGAACAAGTAGAGTTATTGCAAGAGCAAACATAGGAATACATAAAGAAATTTTAGAACTAATAGGGGCCGACCAAGTTATATTGCCAGAACAAGAAATGGGAATAAGGCTAGCAAACACCATAAGCTCCCAATTCATAGACGTTCTAACAATAGGAAAAAACTTTAACATAAGCCAGATAAAAGCCCCACAAAAATTTGTTGGTAAAGCAATAGAAGATCTAAGTTTTTATAAAAATTATAAGGTCCGATGCATTGGTATCAAAAAAGACGATGAAATTGTAGTAACATCTCTAGATCACATAATTGTAGAAAACGATATTTTAATTTTTGCAGGAAGCAACAAAGCTCTAGAGGTTTTAACAAAAATAACTTAATAATGAAAGAGCTATTGACTTTTAAAAAGCCACCAGGTTAAATCTGTAGTTAGTCTGGTGGCTTTTTTATTGTAAATATAAAAGGAGAGAAAAAAATGACTATACCTCTTGATTCACTACTGTGTATCGTTGTAACAGTTGTTACTTTTGCCCTTTACAACATCTTCATAAAACAATACTCAAAGCGTTTAATCTTACTTTTTTGGGTGGAAATTATAACCTATTTAGGCTTTACCTCTATTTATCTTTTTCAAAAAGTCATTCTTGAAAAAGACATGACACCGTTTGAAGAACTAATATATGACTTTACTTATACAAATGCGCCATTTTATCTTTTACTGGCCATTTGCTTTGTAGGATCTTTACTCTTATTAGACTACCTATTAAAAGAATTTGAAATTTCACTAATAGCCCCTCTTTCACAAATAAGCTTATTATTCATAGCTGTTGGAAACATAGTTCTTGGAGATCCTTTTAGCCCTATTGTAATGGCTTGTGTTTTTATAGTATTTCTTGGCGCATTAGTATCATCTTTAAACAAAATAACCCTGCCAAACCCATTTGCTGAGTTTAAAAATATATCTCCAAAGTTGGCAATCGGAGTATTACAATATTCCTCTCTGCTAACAGCTATAGCAATGATTGCCTATCAGGTAACACAAATAACCGAACAAACAAAACTTATAAAAGAATGGGCAACAAGCATATTCAAACCACTACATGCATTCCCATTCCACTTTTATCACCCATTTTACTTTAATATTGGAATACGATTTTTCATAATGATATGCTTTATTTTTTCATTCTATGTGATAGAAAAAAGAAAATTCTCCGAACCATTTGTGGCACTCAAAGAAGACTTTTGGTTTATTTTAAAAACTGGACTTACATTCTTTGTATCCGTTTACACTTATTTCTACGCATATATGAACGTAGCAGACAAAAATATTCTAGGTGCAATGAACAAGCTTGCAATTCCAACAATTTTAATCTTTGGTTATTACTTGCTAAACGAAAAAATCAAGCTTCCAAAGGTTCTCGGTTCCGCGCTAATTGTTGGAGGAAGCTTGCTTGTGCTATTTGTATAAGCAATAAGGACAACAATGATTAAACAGATAAAAAAAGACATACAACAAAAAGCCAACCCCGAAAAAGCTGTAATTCTTGCCCGTTTTTTTAAAACGGGCAAAGGAGAATATGGTGAAGGAGACATATTTATAGGCGTAACAATTCCTAATATACGAACTATTGCAAAAAAATACGCAAACATTCCTCTAAATACCATACAACAACTTCTCAACAACCCTGTTCACGAGCTCCGCGTAACTGGGGTGATAATTCTTGTAAACAAATTCAAAAAAGCAACCGAAGCTGAGCGTGAAAAGATATATAATTTTTATATTAAAAACTTTAAAAATATAAACAACTGGGACCTTGTAGATTTGTCATGCCACCACATTGTTGGAGAATTTTTGTTAGACAAGCAAGAAAAAAGGAAAATTCTATACGAATGGGCAAAATCAAATGATTTGTGGACAAAGCGAATCGCCGTTATTTCAACATTTGATTTTATTAGAAACAAGCAATTTGACGAGTGTCTACATATTGCAG
>JABGSX010000022.1 GCA_018647505.1 bacterium
AATTTATTAAACACAGAAAGACGAACATCTGCCATTATGTCCCACATCATAAGAACCTTACTTGAACTAACAAATGCTCTTAACATAAATACAAGGCCACACTCTCCAAATTCATTCAACCTGACAATGGGTTTTGGACTTTTTAAAATTGAAATATTTTCATCCAAAACCTCAAACAATAACTCCATAACTTTTTTAACATCCGAATCATACGGAACAGTAATCAAAATATCGTCAAATGCATAATAGCTTCTGGAGTAACTCCAGTTAGAAACAACATCCTGCAAAATTTTTGAATTTGGAACCACTAATGTATAACTATCTTTTCTTCGCAAAACAACTGTACGGGGCGTAATTCTACGAACAACCCCACCAGTACCATCAGTAAGAACAATAAAATCACCAATTTTAACTGGACGCTGTATCAAAATAATAAAATATGCAACAAGATCATTAAATACATCCTTCAACGCCAGAACAAGACCAAGAAGAATAGGACCAATAAAGTAAATAATAATTGAACCGAAGCCTTCTTTTGAAAGACCAATAATGAAAACAAAAACAATAACAAAATAATGCAAAAGACTAGATATTGTATTGTGTATTCCTGGCTCTAAATGCAAAACACTAAAAACCCGCTTTAAGAAAAATCTGTCAATAAGATATGAAATAACAAATCCAAAAGGAATATAAGAAATAATCATTATAAAGTCTAAAACACTAACCTTCTGTGTTTCATTTCCAAATTGGAATGCGTAATTGGTTTGTGTAAACCACGAACCAATTACCGTTAGTGAAATGCTTTTTCCCCAAATATAGGATCCTATTAGAGCTCCCAATGCAACAAAAAACGCAAACAAAAAAACAATACCAAAACTGTACATTGTCTTGGCCTCATCAAACCTAGGCTTTAGGCCTTCCTCTGGAGTTGAATAGAAAAATGTTTGCGCAAGCAACTTCCTAAAGAAAGCATGAACTGTAATTAAAACCCATGCCAAAACAATGGTACCAATTGTTCCCCATAAAACATACAGAATAAGTCCCTCAAGCCCACCAACATAAGGATCGGCCATTATCATAACAACAATTATAGAGAATAGTATGATGTTGTAATAATCTTGGACAACTTCTGCTAGCCAATTCCATACTTTGCTACCCGTAGGAATGATGCTCAATATCTCTTCTTTTCCAATAAGCAAAATAAGCAAAACCCTGAAAATTATTGAGTATAACGCAAGCAAAATCATGCACAAACCAGAATGCTGCATAACGGTAGAAAACGCACTCCTGAAGAAGAAAATAACTATTGTTGAGTACATAAAAAAGGAAAAAACATCCAAAAACTTCTTTTGGAATGATACTGAAAAAATTGGGTACTTGTGCTTTTTGTTAAACAGGCTCAAATAAGAAACAAATTTTCTGGCAAAAAACGAAAGATATATAATCGAAAATAAATAAAATACAAGTCTGGGGAAGGTATATTGAGCAAATACTGTACTAATAGCAACCCAAAAGATACCCCATCCATACAACAACAACAAGTTTTGCTCAACAAACTCTATAACAACAGCCAGCATACAATTTATAAACATAAGGCCGTGGTATTGTTCCTTAAGCTTCAATAAAAACTTTGGCAACTTCGACAAATAATTTCTTAAAAAAGCAAAGATAAAAAGCAACGCCAACAATTTAAGAATAAATAGAAGTAAACCCAATGGATGCGAAGCCACTCTGCGCGCTAAAATAAAAAAGGCTGGAATACTAAACTTGGATATAAAAGAGGCCCCCAAAAGATACGTCCAGTGTAAAAAAGTTTGAATGTCTGGAATAATATTTTTAATGTCGTGTAGAGTAATTGCCTGGCTAGAACGATGCCAAACGCTGTCTGACCCAAGCTCATTAACAATCGCCGTAACCTGCTGGAGAGTCTCCCTTATCGTTGAAATAAACTTTGAGTACGCTTCTAGCAACTTCGCATTGAGATCAATTTGATCACCAACCAATTTTTGAGCCGCTGTAATTTTATTCAAACATACGTTATAATCACCAGCCCTCTGTTTAAATATTGTGTTTTTATCTTCTTTTAGCTTTTTAGAAACACCTTTAATATTTGACGCTGTCTTGTTTTTAATGCTTATATAATTGGTAACGGTACTTCTTTTATCCCTGTACAGACTTAATTCACTTTCCTGCTCTTTTTTAATTTTTGAGTACTGTTTTTCCTCGTCCTCAACTTCTTCTTTTGTCTTTAGACCATCTGTCGTTATTTTGTGCCAAGACTTCATAATTGAAACAAGTATTTCAAGAGAATCTACACCAGACTTTTGCATGTCAGACTTTGCCCGTAGCAACTCTATTTTTCTATTAAGAATATCTATCTGCGCACGCTCATAGCCAATTTCACACAGCGCTATATATTCTTCTGCTGTTTTTGGATCGACCACCCACTCATCAGCGCCGGGAGAGTCTGTCTTGATATCACTGTATTTCTCTGAAAGCTTCTCTGTTTTATCTTTATATTTTTCACGTGTTATAGAAAGTGTTGTAATTTCTCTAATCATAGCATCTTGCGTAGCTACAATATCTTCCTTTTTATCACTTAACTCTTTTTCAACTTTTTCTATTGCAGCCAAATCAACCTGTAAGGAATCTTTAATAAACTGTCGCTGATCCTTAAGAACACTCAACCTCTCCGATTCAATTTCTATGCTTGTAGAAATAAAATTAAACCGTTGCTGTGCATCCTCAACTTTTAATAATTCTAAATTATTTTGTTTTTTCTGAAGCTCAACCTCTAGGTCAAGAATCTCTCCTTGCTGTTTTATGCTAAATGATAAACTCTCGTCATCTTTATCTTCGCCATCTTTTTTTGACAAAAACTCTTTCTGATCTTTTTCTTTTTCTTTTAGCATAGCCTCTGTAGAAGATTGTTTATGCTTGAGATTTTCAAGATCTATTGTTGCATCACCCTTTTGTTCTGTAAGGTGAGCAAGCTTATCTTCCTGATCAAAAATTTTCCTATTATTCATCTCTAAGTCAGAAAAGTGGTAAACCGACCTACGGTCTAAAACAACACTTTTAAACCCTGAGTCTTTCAAGTAACTATTCAAAAGCTTTATGTGTTGATCAACAACCGAAAACAGTTGCTTATTGTAAATCTGCATATTTAAAAAGCTCTGATACTCCTTGCTCAAAATACCAATACATTTATTCAAAAATGCATGCTCATAAGATGGAGCAACTGTTAGAGAATTTTTGTAATTACTGGTTTTTCCATTAACATTATTAATGCCTGATTTTAAGGACGCCAAAAAATCATCTTCTTTATCACTCAAGCCTTTTTTATATGCTAACAACCCCTCTAACTGCGCCTGCTTTTCACCAACTCCGGTAACAAGCTTAACCGCCTTACTGTCGCCTTTTATTGCCCCAAGGCCAATCTTTCCAAGAATAGCTCCTGATTTTACAGAACTGAAAGAAGATAGAAGTAGAAAAGAAACAAGTAAATAGATAGATTTAATACTTTTCATAATGCTCCATTTTTCTTTAAGAAATGGATAGTTTTAAACTCTTTTACACAAGGATGCGAATAAACACATCCGTACAGCCAGGTGTCGATTTTTTTCTCGTATTCTAAATTTATGTTTAGTTTCATAATGTTGTCAATAGGTTTTGAAAATAAATTTACATATGAAAAATCTTCTCCTGGATATACTCCACATAAAAATAATAATTTTCCCACAAAAAGTTTTTTCAAATAATAGCTATCAATTTGCATACAGGTCCGATATAGAAATAAAATGTGCTCAAAAACATCTTGAGCAACCAAACCAACCGGCAAAAAAAAGTTGCACAACTCAAGAACATGATGAAAAAAAAGTATATCCTTTTTCATACACGCAAGAGGAACACTAACGACTTCTAAAGAATATAAAACAATAGAATTTCTTGTTTTTTTTAGATGATACTCAACAATATAACCAGGTGAAAAAGCAACAGGTTGTTGCTTTTTATTAGGAAAAGCACAAAATTTTCCATCATGCTCATCTAAAACAACAAGCTTATTAGAACAATTATCTCGTTTTAAAACAATTCCCCTGCTAACCTCGAAAATCCCAATCTCCTATTTTTTAATCCTGAACAACTTTTAATAACTATATGGCAAAAACCTTACATCATATTGTTTATGATTGTATCATTGTCTTTCTATTTTTTATTTTGAACAATAATAACTTCCCTACAAACACAATATCATAATTCCTGTATATATAAGAAAATATTTTATCATTTCTTCCATTTTTTTTTGGAGTTAAAATATACATTATTTTTTTATCTTTTATTCTTTTAATCTCTTTATTGCTCATAAACCTTGGCCAACAATCACCGGAATGCATAATTGACCGTGTTATAGGTTTTTTATTAAGTAGTGTATAAAAAAACGGGTCAGTGTTATAAACAAAAAAAGAAGAGTCTTTATCTTTCTCAACAATTTGCTTTATTTGTTCTATCTCCCTAAAAACCTCTGAATCTAAAAAGGTATGCAGTTTTTTACAATAACTCATTGGCCTATGCATTGGAAAAATATAAGTATCACCAATAATAGCCCTAAAACGCAAACCCAATAAAACGAACACTACAACTAAAATAGATAAATTAATGGCTCTCCATGAAAAGTTAAAGCTTTCTGGTCTTTTAAGAAAACAAATAAGAACAATAAAAAAACTAAGAACAATAGGAAAAGAATACATTGAAAGCCGAGGGCAATTAATACCCACCAATGTAGAAAAAATGAAAAGAAAAAAAAGAATAGTAGCCGGCAAAAAATAGAAAAAAAACAACTCCATTTTTCTATAGATTTTCATTTTAAAGAATGAAAAACATAAAGCTAATATTGTAAAATAAGCGCACGGCAAAAACACAAAAATAAAACATCGATAAATAGCTATCTTCAAAAAAGATAACTCTGCCAACAAAACACAAAAGCTATTGTTTAAACTTACAGGCGCAACAACAGAAAAAAATACAAGATAAATAATAAAAGCAATTAAGCCAATTGAGCAAAAATATAAAAATAACTTATAAGGCAAAAAGTCTTTTCTTTTTTTTCCTACTAACCAAAAAGACAAAACAGTAGATATCACCGTAAAAATAATTAAACGAGCCAACGATGTAAACATTGTTAAACGAATTGAAAGAATTGCAAAAATAAGCTTCTTAACCCCTATCCTTATTTGCGAAGGCAAAACAATTGTATTATAAAACAAATCATTCAATGCCCCGTTTGAATAGTAATATATTAGCAACAAAGACATAGAAACAAGCAATAAAAAAGACGGCAGCAAAACATCTAAAATCTTATTAACTTTTTGTTTATAAATTTTTTTATAAACAACTCCAAAGATAATAAAAGCAAATCCAGCCGCAACAGAAACAGAACCAATATCTTGCTTAATTGGAAAAGCCAATCCAAAAGAAAAATAACCAATTAATTTAATCCAATACTTATAGGCGCCGTTTTTACCCGGCCATGATACAAGCAGAACACCAATGCTGCCAAAAAACAAAGCATCAAATGTGTAAAAAGAAAATGGTTGATGTATAGAGCCGATAAACATAAAAAATAAAGAAAAAATATAAAGAAAAAACAATGGTATTTTATCTTTAATGTTTAATCTTTTTAAAAGAGCATTTATATAAACAAGAAAAACACCACATAAAACAATGGTTATTAATCCTTTCCACAGCCTAGAAATAATAATTGGTGGCAAAAAGAAGAATATTTTCTGCAAAAAAGCTTGTAGAAAAAAAGAACCTGGAAGCATGATACACATAAAGCCTTTGCACGGTAGTAATCCAGATGTAACTAAATCAGTAGCAACAATAGGAAAAAAAGTATCAACTGTTGTAAGGCCAAAATAAGAAGAAACTAAGTAAAAACTAAATGGCATAATTTGTGCCAATACACAATGGCCAATGTAACTTATATTATTTTTTTTAGATTTTAAAAAACCAAAAATTTTATTCATTAACCAATCCAATTAAAGTTAACCATTATTTTTTTCTGTGTAGTTTATCTATAGAATATAGTATTAAAGGACAAATTATCTTTGTAAATCAACCACCATTTTCCGCCCTTCTAACAGCTACACAGAAAAAAGACCCAACAAATATAAGCTTATAATTACTATTAATATAGTCCATAATCATATCGTTTTTATGTCCTTTTTTAGAAATAACAACAAGATTAACTTTTTCTTCTATTCTTTTAATCTCTTTTCTATACATAAAGCGATGAAAAGTGTCCGATAAGTGTACAACAGAAAAAGAAACAGGATTTTTATTCAAAAAAAGATAAAAAAATGGATCAACATTATATGCAAAAACTCTTGGTTCCTTATAGGTATTTACAACTCTTCTTATTTTAATCATTTCCTGGTAAAACTCTGAATCAAGAAAACAATGCAGCTGGTTGCAATAGCTCATCTGCCTTCGAAGTGGAAATACGTACACATCCCCAGAAATAGCCCTAAAACGCAAAATAAACAAAAACAAACACAAAATAAGCAAAGAACCATTAATTGCTCTCCATGAAAAATTAAAAATGTTTTTTCTTTTCATAAAAAGCAACAAAACCATAAAAAAGCTTATCACCAAAGGGAATGAATTTTTTAACAACCGCCCACAGTTAATACCGGCCATTGAGGAAAACAAAAAAAGAAGCAAAAAACATGACACAGGCAAAACATAATACAAAATAAAAAATCTATTTTTCCACATTTTATTTTTAAATACTGAAACCAAAAGTGCTAAAAAGGTAAAGTAGGTACACGACAAAAAGACATAAACCACACTCCTTAAAATTGTTGTTTTCAATGGAAAACGATCAGACAACATCCCCAGAAAGAGGATTCTCACAAAGCGAACATTGGATGCTACAAAAAAAAGCAAATAAAAAGAAAAAATAATCAACGATAACGCCAAAAAATACAACAAGCCTCTGTAAACCAAAGATTCTTTTTTTCTAAGACCAACAATCCAAAAAAGTGAAACTATAAAAATAATTAATGAAATAACTAGAATCGCCCAGTTTGTAAGCCCTACCAAACGCAAAGATAAAACTGAAAAAACAAATGATTGAATGCTTATCTTTATATAGGATGGATAAACAAACAACTGAAACCAAAAATCTGAAAGCGCCCCCTTAGAATAAAAATATAGAAACATTGACACAAGTGGCGCAAAAAGAAAAAATAATGGCAACAAAATCTCTAAAAAAAAGTTGTTTTTTTTCAATGCCGAGCGTTTTATTATGTAATTAGCAAAGACAAAAACAATACCAACAAACAATACCGCGACCCCAATGTCCTGCTTGCAACATACAGCCAAGCCAAGAAACAAATATCCAAGTAAACAAATCCAAATATTATTTTCATTATGATCCGGCCACGCAACAAGCAAAATACCTAGACAACCAAAAAATAAAGCATCAAACGTATAAAAAGAAAATGTTTCATGAATTGGACCAACAAACATGAAAAATAGCGCAAATATATATATAAACGAAATCGGAATTTTATCTTTTATGTCAAACCTACGCAATAATGCACGAATATAGACCAAAAAAACAAAACACAAACTAATAGAAATTAGCCCCTTCCACAATCTAGAAATAATAATAGAAGGCAAAAAAAAGAATAATTTTTGTAAAAATACTTGAATATAGAACGAAAAGGGAAAAATAAAATTAAAAAAATCTTTGCATGGAATAAGGCCAGACCTAATTAAATTTGAAATAACAACTGGAAATGCTGCATCAATGACCGAAAATCCAATAAATGAAAACAAAACATAAAAAACAAACGGTGGAATTTGTGCCAATAAACAATGACCAATGAAGTCTATTTTATTTATCTTTTTATTAATAAAAGGCAATTTCATAACAACTCCCAAAGCAAATTTTTATCAATTATATAGCTCCCGAATAATAGCAAAAATTAACCATAAAAAAAATAATTAAACCGCTAAAACAAACTATGGCAATTTTTAGCAAAAATAAATTATAATAAATACAAATAGGAAGAAAGAGTTGGGAAAATGTATTTTAGGGGGAGAGTTGTTATGAAGAACAAATTCATTTTATTTATTTTTATTTTCACTGCAATACGGCTACAGGCAAATCTTAAAATTGTTACAAACATCAAAGAGTATCTTCAACTACCACAAGAAAAACAGCTTGTAGATATTGCAAAAGTTAATCCAAACATTTTGTTAGACTTGCGATATTACACTGATAACAATTTTGTGGAACAACAGGTTTATAAAAAAAATATGGCGCTGGCCAGATTTTCAACAGCAAAAAAACTCGACAAAGCACAAAAAGAATTGGAAAAAATGGGCCTCGGCCTTAAAATTTGGGACCCATACAGACCATACCGATATCAACAGGTCCTTTACGATAAAACAAAACCAGATCAAAAAATATACTGCGCTAATCCTAAAAATGGATCATCTCACAACCGAGGAGCAGCAATTGACTTAACCATCGTTGATAAACAAGGAAACGAGATTGAAATGCCAACAGAGTTCGATCATTTTGGAAAAGAATCCCATCTTAACTATATGAACCTTCCACCGCAAAAAATTATAAACAGAACATTTTTGGTGAACTTTATGGAAAAACATGGCTTTACAACATTTCCAAATGAGTGGTGGCACTTTAACGATAAAAATTATAAGTCATACGACTTACTTGATCTAGATTTTGATAAACTAGAAAAATACATATAAAAATACAAATATATTTACTGCGGCTATCAGCCTATTGAACAAGCAAAGCAGCGACATTGAGTTAACATAAAACAAACATGACGCTATTTTGCAAAAAAACCTATTTCTGGTACCATTATTTATGAGTTTTAATTATTTTTTAATCGCACCGGGGCATCTTATCTTTTAAACCCCGTACAAACGCAAAACTACCGTTTCCAAATATTACACGGTACAGGAGCTAGAATAAATGGCAAAAGAAGTTTTGATGGCAAGCCAATATGGCAAGGCTGAAACATCTATTGAAGATGAACAATTACAGCTTAATGAAGAACAACAAAAGGAATTAAGTAAGCTGTATGAAAACACAGCAACCGATCTTAAAGCCGGAAAAATTGTTGAGGGTTGTATAACAAGCATCGACAATGACGGGGTTTTGGTTGACATTAGTTTTAAATCCGACGGGCTTGTTCCTCGTTTCGAATTTGCAGACCATGAACTAAAAAATTTCAAAAATGGCGACAAAATTGAGGTTATGATCCAGGAACTTGATACTCCTCAAGGAAATGTAATAATCTCATACGAACAAGCAAAAGCACAAAAAGCATGGGAAAAAATTTACAACTTATTTGAAAACGGCAAACCTGTTGAGGGTGTTATTACACACAAGGTTAAAGGTGGTTTGAGCGTCGACGTTGGAATACCAGCTTTCTTGCCTGGGTCCCAGGTAGACTTGCAAAGAATTACAGACTTTGATCAATTCGTTGGACAAACAATAGAAGCATACATTATCAAGCTAAATCGTCATCGCGGCAACATTATCATTTCCCGCCGTAGATACTTGTCAGAACAACGATTTGAAGAACGTAAAAAAGTTCTTGATACTCTTGAAAATGATCAAGTTATACAAGGTATCGTTAAAAACATCACAAATTATGGTGTCTTTATTGACATCGGAGGTGTTGACGGACTTCTACACATTACAGATATGACATGGGGAAGAATTTCGCATCCAAGCGAGATGGTAAAAATTGGTGACACAATTACGGTAAAAATTCTTTCGTTTGATAAAGATAACGAAAAAATTTCTCTCGGAATAAAACAGTTGTCAGATAACCCATGGTCCAATCTTGAGGGAATTGAAATTGGACAAAAAATCAAAGGTAAAATTTCAAGCATCACAGACTATGGTTTGTTTGTTGAAGTTAAAAAGGGTGTCGAAGGTCTTGTACACATATCTGAAGTTTCATGGATCGACCGCATAAACGATCTTCGCAAAACATTCAACGTTGGCGAAGAAGTTGATGCCCTTGTTGTTTCTATCGACAAAGAAAATCGCAGAATGTCGTTGAGCATCAAGCAACTAGACAAAAATCCGTGGGAAAAAATTGGCGAACAATTCAAAGTCGAAGACAAAATCACCGGAACGGTCAGCAACATAACAGACTTTGGCGTGTTTATTCAGCTCATTCCTGGCGTAGATGGCCTGGTTCACATATCGGATCTTTCTTGGACAGAACGAATTGAACATCCTTCGGACATCTATAAAAAAAATCAACAAATTGAAGCGGTAATTCTGTCAATCGACACCGAGAACAAAAAGATATCTCTTGGCGTGAAACAATTAATTCCTAATCCATGGGAATCAATTGAAGAAGAATATCCTGTTGGAAAACTTGTTGACGGAACCATTTCGAAAATTACAAGTTTTGGTGCATTCGTAAAACTTCCAACCGGAATTGAAGGACTGGTTCATACATCAGAATTTGGCGACCAAAGTGACAACATTGAAGGATTTATGAAATCCAACGAAGCTGTTAAGTTTAGAGTTACCAAAGTAAACAAAGATGAGCACAAACTCGGATTAAGCCTTATTCTTGACCCTAAAGTAACCAGGGAGCCCACAGAGCAAAAAAGACCAGTGGTTAAAAGGCCAACAGTTGTCAAACAACCAAGGATTCCTGTAGCCAGAAAAGCGGCTCCGGCTCAAAAAGATATGTCCTCTCCAAAGGGGCAACTTCAATTAGAACTTCAAAAACACATGAAAGCGGCTCAAGAAAAAAGCGATAAAAAAGAAGAAGCTAAAGCTGAAAAA
>JABGSX010000023.1 GCA_018647505.1 bacterium
CTACGGATTGTCAAAAGATTTAGGAGTTTCACTTAAAGATGCAAAATTATATATAGACAAGTTTTTTCAACGATACCCATCTGTTGGCCCCTGGATGGAGGGCATTATAGAATCAGTAATAGAGCATGGGTATGTTGAAACATTTTTTGGCCGTCGTAGGTATTTGCCGGGAATCTACGAGAAAAATTTAACACTATTTAATCTTGCAAAAAGGATGGCAATAAACACAAGAGTGCAAGGTACGGCCGCAGAGATAATGAAGATAGGAATGATAAAGCTGCATAAAAAGTTTAAAGAAAATTTTTCTGAGACAAAAATTTTACTTCAAATTCATGATGAGCTTTTGATTTCCTGTCCAGAAAGAGAAGCGGAAAATGTAAAAGAGAAAACAAAACAGATTCTAGAAGGTGTTGTTGATTGGGCTGTGCCATTGTTAGTATCTTTGAGAACGGGAAGGAGCTGGGCGGATGTCTCTAAATAAAATTACAACCATTTTTTTATCTATAGTATTCGGTTGCTGCTTGAGCTTGTTTGGTGGTTTTGAAAGGTTTGTTTTTTTGCCTATGCTTCCAAGACTGTTTAATAATTTTGAAATACAGTGCGATAGGGCCTTGGGGCGAGAGTTTGTGTTTTCTGATGAGTCTGAGCAGCATTCCTTTGGCACAATGGATAGGCGACGGTTTTTAGATGATGAGGATTATTTAGGGATGAGAGAGCTGCCATTTTCAGATGAGCCAGTAGAGGTGTTTGGTTTTGTTGGGTCAGATTATACAGAAGGCAGTTTTGATTGTTGTGGTGAATCCGAGCCATCGGAGTCTACCGAGTCTGACACCGATGACGATTCTACTTACGGTGTTTCTCTAGAGGGCGCTCGAGTTAAGATTTTAACAGGTCCGTACGAAGGGCTTGTTGGGGTTGTTGATAGCGCTGGAGCTCCTGAGTATATAGCTTTGACAGGCAATGCTTGTATAAGACTTGATGGTAGGGTTTATGTTGAGTGTAATTTTGAAAACTTAAGCTTTTTGGTGTAGTTGCAGATTATGAGGGATTGGTGTTAGGAAAGAAATTTTTATTTTTAATGGTGTTATTTTTTATTTGTTCTCTTGCGCATGAGTATGAGGGTGGAGATAGTAGTCAAAATCAGAACGTCAGTCTAGTTTATGATTGCCAAAGATCTGTTAGGCCTTCTGCATCTGGCAACTCTTATCGCGATGCTTTACTTTCTGGGTTATTGCACCCAGAAGAAGAAAAAGACCCTGTTCTTTTAATTGATCCTTCTGAGGGTGATTCTGTGGGGTTATCAGGGCCTTATGAGCTTGGTGCCGATTATGGCGAAGAGCCAGAAGTGCAAGAGTTTTGTGATGGGGGCTGGGTTAGGGTTTTATCTGGTCAAAATGAAGGTGCTATTGGTGTGATATGCCATGGGGGGATACCAGAGAGTCAAATTTCAACAGACCGCTTTTTTGTTAGATTTGATGATAATCAGATAGGTGATTTACTGTGTGATTGGCATATTGAAGAATTGGAGCCCTTGTCTTAATTATCAACTGTTTATGGTTTTCTTTAAACACAACTAAAGCTTTCTATTCGGTCGGACTTAGTTCTGTCCATATTGTTTTTATTGCTTTTAAAAGGACTTTTTTGGCACATTAAATTATGTGTTAGATATAGTTTTTTGTAGTTAGGAGATAAATATGAAAAGAAGGTTGTTTTTGGCTTTAGTTGTTATTGTTGCATTTGTGTATTCAAACGTGTCAATAGCTGGTGATTTACCAGAGTTGCCACTTGGAACTGCAGCTGATGCTGGCTGGCATGTAGACGGGCCGTTTTCTCAATTTGCATGGCCAGAGGTTGCAGCAGAAGTTGATGGATTGCATGGTCCGCATGAAGCTATAGAGCAAAAAGAAAGCTTTGAAGGGGAAAGAGTTTTTTTCCCTGTGTTGCACATTGCAAAGGCTGAGCCTTTTTGGAATTTTCTAAGCGATGAAGAAGTTGTTGCGTTTGAGGTTGAGGCTGAAGGTTTAGCGGAGGCAGAATTTGCTGAAAAAGCAGAAGAGTTGGTTGAAAAGTATAATAATGCAAATGTGCGCTGGGAGGGCCTTTCTTCACGTTTAGATAGTATTTGGGCAAAAATTAATCTTGCTACTGTCATGCTAAACTGCGCAAAAGCTGAGATTGCAACAAGACCTGCTGAAGGGGTGGGCGAGATTGATTATTCAGATATTAAGGCTGCACGGTTGTCAATTTTAGAGTTTACACAAGATTTTTACACAAGAGCCTTTAAGGCTAAAAGTACATATGATCTTTCAAGGTTAGCAGTGAGTTTGAGCAAGCTTTTGGACGACATGGTTCGATCTGAAAAGGCTCTTTCTGAAAAACGGGGGGTAGTGTGTGTTGAAGCATATAAGGCTAGGCACAAGGTTCATTTGATGTGGTTAGAGGCCAGAGCAAGGGCGCGTGAGCAGTTTAAGGGAGAGCGGCTTTTTTTTCCTGTATTGCTTGAAGTAAGGGCCGAGCCTTCTGGGCATTTGTTAGGAGTTGAAGAGATAGCTGAATTTGAGAGAAAAGCTAAAGGTTTAGTAGTAAGCGAGTTTACCGAGAGAGTAGAAAGGCTTATTGAAGAGTTTGCCGATGCGCAAGTGCGCTGTAAGGGTTTGAAGCCAAAAATAGATAATGTTTGGGCGAAAATTTATCTTGTTGGTGAGATGGTAGAAAGTTTAAAGCTTGAACTTTCTAGTAGGCCTAAGTTGGAGCGCGAGGGGTGTTGCTTAGAATTTGACGTATCAGAAATTAAAGCAGCGCCATTGTCAATTTTAGAGTTTAAAAAAGGTGTTTATGTAGAAGTTTTTAAGGAAAAAGGAACTTGTGGTCTAGAAAGGCTTTTTGTTTCTTTAGAGGTTCTTAACGATAATTTGTTTAGATCGGAAAAAAATTTAAGCAGAAAGTTTTTTGATGCTAGCTTACAATTAGACCATGCGCGGCACAAGATTCATTTGATGTGGCTAGAGGCCAGGGAAAGGGCGATAGAGGCGGATGAGGAGCCATCTGTAAGTGGTTATGCTGAGTCTGTAGCTGGTGT
Source organism: bacterium (assembly GCA_018647505.1). Lineage (GTDB taxonomy): Bacteria > Babelota > Babeliae > Babelales > JABGSX01 > JABGSX01. Next base: position 3,080 of record JABGSX010000023.1, read on the forward strand.
TTTTTTCGGGTCGTCTCCTGGCTTTCGTGGCTCCCCTGCCCCAAGTGTTGGCGATTTTGGCGAGTCAGATATTGGTGTTTTTTTTGGATCGGGCCCTCGCTTTCATGGCTCCCCTGCGCCAAGTATTGGAGATTTTGGTGATGCGCATGACCAAAATCTTGAAGAAGTTGAAGACCATCCTGAGCTAAGCTATGGTGATCAAGTAAGAATTTTGTCGGGCCCTCACGAAGGGGAGATTGGTAGAATTGAGTATGCAAATGTTCCTGGAACGCCAATTTTGTCAGTAAATCCAGAATATTATTATGTAAAGTTTGATGATGGAAGCATAAAAGAGAGACATATTTCTGAGTTTAAATTGTTGTGGTAAAGAGTTAACTCAGCTTTATTATAGCTATATTGGGCCGAATACAATTCCGGCCCTTTTCTTTAAACTATTGCTTTTTAAAGCCGTTTTTTGGCAAACTAAAATTATATTATAGATACAAAAAAGGGGGATTTTGCAATGGTATTGAAAAAAAATGTAGTGTAAAAAAACCTAGGTTGGGGATAAAATATTTAATGTCCGTATTGAAAGTTTTTTTATCGAAAGATTCGGCCCAGGGGGGGGATAGAGAGTCTCTTTTGTTGATGCTTGTTTGTGGATAAAGAAATTGACTTTTTTTTTAATACGGGCATATTTAGATTAAAGTTCTAAAACAGATAAAAAGCTGTTCTTTTCTAAAAATTATCACAATAAAATGTATTAGTTTGAAGGTAGGTGTATGTCAACGAGTAAATCAGGTGGTTCGACGAGTAACGGCCGAGATAGCGCGGGTAGAAGGTTAGGCGTAAAGTTGTTTGATGGCCAAGTTGTTTTCGGTGGAGAGATTATAGTTCGTCAACGTGGATCTAAGTTTTTTCCTGGCGATGGCGTTGGTGAAGGAAAAGATTTTACTCTATTTGCTACAGCAGAAGGTTTGTTGAAGTTTCATTACGGGCGCAAGGGTCGTAGATATATTTCTGTTGTTCCTAAAGCAAAATAAAAATTTTTATATAAAAATTGATTTGTTTACAGATTAATGTTAAATATGCCACGTAGATTAGTTCTATTCTGTAAAATCATACAAAAGGTCTTAACCAAGCGGAGAGTTTCATGTCAGAGATTCTAGATTTCAAAATTGATTTTTTAAAGTATCGCAAGTTAACAATTGTCATTTCTGCTTTATTTTTAAGTGCTGGCTTTGCTGCCTATTTTATAAATGGTGGCTTTAAGTACAGTGTTGATTTTACAGGTGGCATGGAGGTGCTTTTCCGTTTTGAAAAAGATTTTTCTAGAGACAAGTTGCGCAAGGGGCTACAAGAAGACGGCTGGGAAGACGTTATTTTGCGTGATTTTTCAAAAGAAGAGGTTTTGGTACGAGTTCATAACCCAGAAGAAAAAGATGATCAACAGGACTTGAGGCATGTGGCAGAAAAAATGCAGTCAAGTATTGTTGCAGAAATTAAAGATAATCCTGTTGAAATTATGGAGATTAATAGCGTAGGTAAGGGTGTTGGGCAAGAGTTATGGAAGTCGTCATTGTATGCAATGATTTTGGCTTTAATGCTGATGCTTCTTTATATTACCATACGCTTTAAGTTTTCTTTTTCTATGGGAGCTGTTGTGGCATTGATGCATGACACTATGGCAATTTTATCTTTGTTTTTAATCTTTAACCGTGAAATTTCTCCATACGTTATAAGTGCTGTTTTGGCAACGTTGGGTTATTCGATTAACGACACTATTGTTATATTCACTTGTGTTCGAGAGAATATTAAAAAGTTAAAAGGAACACCTCTTAGCGAGGTTGTTAATATTAGTATCAACCATATGTTGCGACGAACATTGTTAACAAGTTTGTCTACAGCTTTGGTTGTTGGATCATTGTTTATTTTTGGTGGTGAGACTCTTCGTAATTTATCACTGGCTCTTTTAATTGGTATTATTTTTGGTACTTATTCGTCTATTTATATAGCAAGTCCGGTTATGATGTCGATTTATAAAGGTGGGCCAAAGTAATCGCAGTATATTTTTCTGCGATTGTTTGCTTGCTGATATAAGGGGTTTGTTGGGTTATTGGATAAAGTCTTGAAATTATTAATCATTTAGGAAATTTATTGTTACTCCGAATAGTTTGGGGGAGGTTTGTCTTATGCAAAAAAAAGAAGTAAAACAATTAGAAGATATGAATCTGATTGAATTAAATCAGCAAGCGCGCAGGTTAGGGATAACCGGCTCTAGTTTAATGGGTCGTAAGAAGTTGCTTGAAAAAATTGTTGAATTTAAAGCCACGCCAGATGCCGAGTTGAAGGTTGAGGGTGTTCTGGAGCGGTTGCCGGATGGTTTTGGATTTTTACGGTCAAAGGATTTTGACTATGTTTCCGGGCCGGACGACATTTATATTTCTCCGTCGCAGATACGTCGTTTTAATTTGCGTACTGGTGATACTGTTGCCGGTATAATTCGTAAACCAAAAGATGGTGAGAAGTATTTTGCTCTTTTACGAGTAGACAGAATAAATTATGATGAGCCAGCTTCTACTGGAGATCGTAGGCTCTTTGACCGTCTTACTCCGTTACATCCGGATAAAAAGTTTAACTTAGAATATGATGAAGACATAATCTCCACTCGCATTATGGATATGTTTACACCGGTTGGAAAAGGCCAGCGGGGACTAATTGTTGCGCCTCCTAAAGCAGGTAAAACAATTTTGCTTAAGCAGACCGCGCAGGCAATTATAAAAAATCATCCGGAAGTTTACTTGATGGTTCTTTTGGTTGATGAGCGACCAGAAGAGGTTGCAGATATGAGACGTTTTGTTGTTGGAGACAACGCAGAGGTTGTTAGCTCTACTTTTGATGAATCCGCAGAGCGCCACGTACAGGTTGCGGAAATTGTCTTGGAAAAAGCAAAGAGACTAGTCGAAAATGGTAATGACGTTGTAGTTTTACTTGATTCTGTTACACGTCTTGCTCGGGCTTATAATACGACGGCTCCAGCTTCGGGTAAAGTTTTAACTGGTGGAATTGATGCAAACGCTCTTCAGCGTCCAAAGAGATTTTTTGGTGCCGCGCGTTCGATGGAAGAGGGTGGATCTCTTACAATTTTGGCAACAGCGCTTATTGAAACTGGCTCTCGTATGGATGAGGTTATTTACGAGGAGTTTAAGGGAACAGGAAACATGGAATTACATCTTACTCGTAAATTGGCAAACAGAAGAATATACCCAGCATTTGATCTTCTAATTTCTGGAACACGAAGAGATGAGTTGCTTGTGTCAGAAGAGCAGCTTAATAAAATTTGGGTACTACACAAATTGCTTTCAACAATGAATACGGTTGAGGGAATGGAGTTTCTTATCAATAAGATGAGAAAGACCAAAACAAACGAAGAGTTTTTCAAGTCAATCAACAAAAGTGCAAGTATAAATGGCAACGGTAAAAAAAGTTAAACGTTGGCCAAATCAGAAATTTATTTTATTGAGCTTGTCATTCTTTTTTCAGGTTGGTTTACTTTTGGCCTCGGATGTGGGAGGTTCGGCTTTAGGTCAAGCAAAAAAAGCTTTAGAGGCTTATGGTAGGTGTTATAAAGAAGGAGAAGCTTTGCCTGAGGAGGAGCATGGCATTGTTTCTGGCCTCTTGGGCACAATAGTTCCCCCGGAATTTTACGTTTATTTTAAGCCGTGTGAATCCTTTTCATTGGAAGACTCTCGGTCTTTATTTTCTTATAGAACTTGCGATGATAAAGTTGTTTTTTGCTGCGTAGATCAAGTTGATTTTGATTCATTTGTTTGGATTAGTTTTGGTAATAAAGGCCTATTTTATCTTCTAAAGCCAGATGAGGCAAAAGAAAAATTAAAAAAATTTGCAGGCTAAGATAAATGATAAGAAGATTAAAACCTTTAAGTTTTTTATTGGTTCTTATTCAAGCTTTGGCTTGTTATGCTTCTGAAGGTCCTTATGCTTTGGGTTCTTATATTGATATAGAAGGACAGGTTGGTCTTGCGCCATTGAGGGATAATCTTTTGTATTATATTGGAGAAAATATAGGCCTTACTTTTCCTGAAGTGTGTGACGGTGATGTGCCAATGTTATGTGTAAGACTTTACGATATTTCTGATAATAAGGCTTGGTTGCTGGTTGAAGATGCAGATGATAAAAGAAAGTTTTTTATATTATCTATTGACAGTCTTGTTTCTAGAGCCTGGGTTGGCTTACCCCAATAACTCATCAATTTCGCTTTGCGGGTGCCGTGTTATTCTTTGTTCAAGATGTAGTCTTATTTTTCTGATATGGTTGGTTAACATTCCAATATCCATTGATGCTAGTTGAGAGTAAAAGTCGTTTACAAGTTGTGCTAATATATTATCGCCAGAAAAAAAGAACGTTATAAGCGCTTTTGCTATGTCGTGTTGTTGTTGAAGCTCAATCCTTATTTGTGCGAATTGTTCTTTGCCAGATTCTGTTATTCCCTGAATAGTTGAAATTCCCTCCTTTAGTATTTTCATTAAAACAATGTGCTCTGCAGGGGTGTTGCTTGCTCTTGTGTTGTGTTCAGAGGGAATTTGATGTTGTGGTTTTGTAAGATTGTTTAGCTCTTTAATAACAAGAAAACTTGCAACAGCGGCAATAGATATTCCTGCAAATATTGGGACAATTTGTTCAGAACGAGTTGTTTTGTTGTGGAATAGTGAAATGGCCAAGAAAAAAATAAAAATATTTTTTTGATTCATACCCGACTCCTTCTTAAAATATTCTATATCTCAAGAATAATAGGCAGACTTTTTTGCGTTGTAAAGATTTTTTCCAACGTCATTGGAAAATGGTTGGATAGTAAAATTCAAAAATTTGCAATATCAAAATGTAGTTTTGAAGTGGACAAAACTCGTTCGCCCTGACCAAGTCTGGGGGCCGTATCGAACGGCGAGCAAGCTTGATTTTGTGTGTAAAGCCGATATCCACACTTGTTCGTATGCATTCGATTTCGTTTGCAAATACTCACTTCACTTAGCACGAACGGGGGATTAACTTTCTACTAAAATAAATTATCATGGCCGTTCGCCCTGAGTAAACCCGTAGGGTGCATCGAATGGGTGTCTTCGAACCGCGCAAATGATTGTCTATACGAATGAAAACAAATGCAGGTTTTTAATGTTTAGTCATTTCCCTGGTTTTCTAAGTTCGCTATCAATTGTCCTATGCATATCATGATGCTCATTGCTATTCTGTTTGAGTATTCAAATTCTTCATTTTCGAGAGCTTTAAAAAAAGCCTCTGTTTCACGCAATAAAACTGGATTGTTTTGAGTAAAAACTCCAATTACGTTTAAAGATGTTGTCCTCATAAGATCAATTTTTTTCTTTGTTTCATCTTTTTCTTCCTCTGTTGGCAGAGACGTTATTTTTTGTGCGAGATTTAAACTTCCTGAAAAACAAAAGACTAATGTTTCAATAATTTTTTCTATTTCCCTTTTTAACTCTGGAGACAATTCTTTTTTTTGTATGGTTGATGGATTATCTACAGTGTTGTTTCTTAATTTTTTATTGTATAAGGGCACGCAAATCATCAGTGTTGCTGCTGTTGAGCACCATACAACATTTCCCCAAAAATGTGAAAGTGTATGACTTGTTGCCGCTTGCATTGAAAGCAAAATTGATAGAATGATTATGGTCTTTTTTTTGACTTGTCCCATTGTGTCTCTAAATGTTGGTTATGTAAAAATATCTAGCTCTAAATTGGAAAACTTGTTTTGTTCTGCTTTGTATTGAGCTACAAATGCAATCATTGCTCCATTATCTGTACAAAACTTAGGTGATGGAGCAAAAAATGGAATATTTTTATTGTCACATATTTTTGATATTCGTTGTTTCAAATATTTGTTGCATGCTACTCCACCCGCAAATGTTACAGCTTTAACCTCTGGATATGGCTTAAGTGCTAGTTCTATTTTTTCACAAAAAATATCGCCAATGCAAACCAGCAATGAGCTTGCTACCTTTTTTTGAAGAGCTGTATCTTTAGAATTTAAAAACGTCTTTGTTTTCATATCATAGTGTCCACGTTTGACCAGGTCATAAAGTACTGCTGTTTTTAAACCAGAAAAGCTAAAATTTAATGTTTTTTTGTTTGATCGGGGATATGTGAAAAAATCATAAAAACGTTCTTCTGTGGCCAAATTTTCTATAATTGGGCCGCCTGGGTATGGTAGGTTTATCAGCTTTGCAATTTTATCAAAGGCTTCGCCTGCCGCGTCGTCTAAAGTTTTACCAATAACTTCATATTTTCCAAAGTCTTTAACCAGGCATAAGCTTGTGTGTCCGCCAGAGGCAACAAGGCATAGGTGTGGAAATGGAACGTTCTGCTCTAAAAATGAGGAAAAGATGTGTCCCTCAACATGATTTACCCCAATCAGTTTTTTATTTTTTGCCCAAGCAATGCTTTTTGCAAAACACAGGCCTACAAGAAGAGAACCAGGAAGTCCTGGTGAGTTTGTTACAGCAACAATGTCAATGGATTCAAATGTGGAATTGGCTTGTTTTAGTGCGTCTTGAACTATCGTTGATATTTTTTCTATGTGAGACCGTGATGCAAGCTCGGGAACTACGCCGCCAAACTTTTTATGTTGTTCTACCTGAGAAAACAGAACGCTGGACATAAGACCTTTTTCTGATTCGTATACAGCTGCTGCGGTCTCGTCACATGATGTTTCTATACTTAAAATTTTATGTGGCATTGTTTTTTAGCGTGATGTTTTGACAATTGTTACGTTACTTACTTTTGTTGTGTTTTCTGGTCGTACATGGAATGTGTCGATGTTTATCGATGCCAACAACGAGTTTATAAGCAATGCATAAATTTCTTGTTTAGGAACGGACTCTTTAATACAGATTTTTGGCAATATACTTGTGTGTCCAATTTCGCTTTTTGTTCCAGGCTCAAGCCTGTCGATTAATTCAGCAGGAATAACCAAAAATGTTGCACCATCAGTTACCATTGTTTTTTTATTGTGCTTTCTTATCACTACGGATGTTTCGTCTTTCTCGTCTGGAACAGGCTCCCAGCTTACTAGTTGCTTTTCGTCTTTGTCAGGCTTAGAAATAACTTTTATGAACTTTGTTTTTATAAAGGGAGTGTTTTCAGGTATTTCCCACGATTCTATGGTGTTTTTGCCACTATTATTTTTAGGTTCAACATTTCCAGAAATAAAAACCTCAAATTCTGTAGCCTCTTGTTCCCCAAGGATAAGAAGGTCTAGTCTATTGTTTTTGGGTTTACTGCTTTTTTCGCCACTTCTTTTCTCATCGATGGTTGAGGAACTTTCTAGCGACTCTAATCTTTTTCCGTCTTTATAAACCCGTACATTTGGTGCACAGTCAATATACTCTGGAAATTGCACAGAAAGAATAAATGAGGCGCGGTCATGTGCTTTTTCTTCGGCTTCTATTAATTCGCTAGCTATATCTTGCACAAACGCTTCTCTTGCAGATGGGTTGTTACTTTTTATAGACATAACCGTTGATATTCCAAGAACAAAAACTAGGAAAAAACATTTTCTGTTCATACCGTACCATTTTTCATTTTTTAGGATTTTCAAATATTTTTCTTTCAGTTTGTTATGATAAACTAAAGTTGATATTTTTTAAAGCTTTTAGTTGGTTTTACAAAGGGGCAGCGTTGAGTATTAGAATAATGTTTTCATCTGTGCGCAAGCGGGCATTTCAATTTTTAAAAGACTTGGCATTAAAAGAAAAGTCTCCAAATAAATTGGCTCTTTCTTTTGCCATGGGTGTGTACATAGCCATTTGTCCGTTTCTGTTTTTACATACGCTAATGATTTTTGTTTTTGCTTGGTTGTTCAGATTAAACACGGCTGTAACTTTTGCTACTGGTTATGTTGTAAACAATCCATTTTCTATGGTTCCAATTTTCGCAACAGATTATGCATTTGGTTATTGGCTTTTACACAAGGTGTTTAATTTTACCACGCATGAACTTAACCCATTTTGGATTACCTACATAAACGAGGCAATTAATCAAAAAATAGGCATACCAGATGCATGTTTTTGGTCTTTTATGGTAGGTGGAAATATAATTGCTATTGTAGCTGGAGTTGCTTCATATTTTATAATGAAGCCTGCTTTTAAGCGCATTATAAGACAAGTTGATATAAGACGAAAGTTAGCAAAAAATAAGTAAATTTTAACTGAAAAGTGGAGAGGTTTATAGGTTAAAGGATTTTTATGAAATTGATTACAAAAAATAAAAAAGCGTTTTTTGATTACGCGGTTTTGGATACGGTTGAGGCAGGAATTGTATTAACTGGCAACGAAGTAAAATCAATAAAAAGTGGAAACATTTCATTGGCTGGATCATTTGCCAATGTTCATGATGGTGAGTTGTTTTTGGTAAATTCGCATGTGTCAATGTATAAGCATTCTTACTCAAAGGACGAGGGCACAGAAAAGAGATCACGAAAGCTTTTGGTTCACAAAAAAGAATTAAATAAGCTGGTTGGTGAAGTTTCTCGCAAAGGGACAACAATTGTTCCTTTAAAAGTTTACATCAATGCAAAGGGAAAAATAAAAATAGAGATAGGTCTTTGTAAGCATAAAAAAGCTATAGGAAAAAAACAGGCCTTAAAAGAGCAAGACATTCGCAGAGAAACTCAACGCGAGCTTAAAGAAGTGTTTAAGTACAAATAAAAAGCGGCGATTTTGATTGCCGCTTTTTATTTGTATTACTTGTTGTCTTTGTTTTTACAATTCTGAAAAATCTCTCTCCCCATCAGAGTCGCTTTCTTCTGGTGGGGCATCTTCTTCTGGACAAATCTCTTCTTCCTCCTCGGATTCTTCTTCTTCTTCTTCTTCTTCTTCTTCTTCTGGCGCTTTGGCTGCCACAGCTACTTTTTCTTCTGCTTCTTTTGGAAGGCCATCTTCACCATCTTCTGGAACCATTACTACCTCTGGAAGTGGAACTTCTTTTTCCTTTGGTGGTTGTTTTTTCCCACAACAGCGGCATTTTGCACATAGTTTTTTACATGCCAACGCAAAGGCTTGTCTGCAATTTCTACGCTCTTCTGCGGCATCTTTATCAGCTGCTTCTTCAGGCTCTTCTTCGGCGTGGGCGGTTTCTTTGCCTTCTGGAACTTTAACGATTACAGCGTCTGGACTTGCAGTTTCTGGTGGGCCTTCATCGCCTGCGGCTACACCAAAGGTAAAGGCGAGTAAAAGGCTTAAACACAATACGTACTTCATTTAGTACTCCTAAAAATAAAACTAAAAAGATACCATACAAATTATCACTTTATATCACTAGGCTTGTTTTTTGTATTTTTTTTTGGTTTAGCGTGGTTTATTGTAGTATTTACACTAAGTAAAACCGTTAATTGCCACATACAACATTAGAAGTTTTACCTTTTTTAAATCCTTTAATGTTATTGACGGTTATTTCCAAAATGCGCTCTAGCGCCTCACGAGAATTAAATGCATTGTGAGGTGTTATAATTACATTTGGATGATCAATAAGGTAATGGTTGGCCAGTGTTATGCGAATATTTTTAATATCTGGATTTGGTTCCAATATAAGTTGAGTTTCATATTTTTCTTCAAGACTTGTCTCTTCCTCTAAAACATCTAGCCCTGCACCTAATATAATTCCATCTTCAAGAGCTTGGACAAGAGCCTCAGTTTGGACAAGTCCTCCTCGTGCTGTGTTTATTAGGCATGCGCCTTTTTTTAGATTTTTTATATTTTTTTTGTTAATCATGTGGTGTGTGTGTTTGTTGTGTGGTGCGTGCAGGGTAATTATGTCAGAATTTTTAAGAAGCTGTTCAAAAGATGTGTATTTTGCATTTTTTATTTTTTTCACGTCAGGATTTTCTTTTAAATCAAAAGCAAGAATTTTCATGCCAAATCCTTCTGCTATTTGACATACATAAGCTCCTATTGCGCCTGTCCCAATTACACCGATTGTTTTTCCTTTTAAGTCAAAACCTTGTAGATCTTCACGTGCAAAACAGTCACTTTTTACCTTGCTATAGGCTAGACAAATTTTGCGGGAAACATTTAGTAATAATGCAAAGGCATATTCTGCGACGGTGTTTTGTCCGTACGAAGGCACGTTGCACACCGTTATTTTTTTACTTTTTAACTCTTCAGTTTTTATATGGCAAAAGCCTGTTGATCGTGTTGTTATTAATTTTACGTTTTTAAATCGTTTTAATTCTTCTTTTCCGATGCATGAATTTACAAAAACACACAAAATTTCTGCGTTGTTATCAGAAACGCTTGGATGATCTTGAACTGTTCCAGAAAGAAATGTGATTTTATCGGTTGAAAGTTGTTTTTCAAGATATTCTTTTTCCCATTCTTTTTCATAAAAGCATACAATATTCATTTTTTCTCCTTTTTAATTTTTTTATAATTTTTTTTATTCTATCGCAAATTTATCAAATCAAAAAGCCCTATAACAAATTAACGCTATAGGGCTTTAAAATTGTATTTACTAAGAAGAGTTTAAGCCTGTGCGGCTAATCTTTCTTGTGCGATAAACGTTTCATATTCTTCATCAGCAAGATCTGGATTAAAGTTCTTTGATAATTCGTCGCACTTTGAATAACGCAAACCAACAAACTCTACATCCCTTTTTGCCGCAGACCCTTCTACCTGTTTTAAATATTTTTCTTGGTCGTCTATAAAAATTACAGCTTCAAATTGTGTTTTATTAATGTCTAAAAATCGGAATAGTGCTTCGCCTTTGTGGTTATCTTTTACCCCAAGAATTCCATTTAAATACAAGCATGGCCAAACGAGATCATTAAAGAAACAGTATTTTTTAAAATTGTCGTTGTTTGAATCAATTCCTATTCCTTCAAGTTGTATATGTGTTCTATATAATAGTTCTGCTGAGCGCGCTGTTAGACATATTACATTGTATCCGTCTTGTTTTAGTTGTCTTATTACTTGTGCTGTGCATGGCTCAACTGTTTGCATGTTGATTCTGAATTGTGCATAAAAGTATTCTGGCAAGGTTAATTGAATCGCTTCAGTATTGCTCATTCCTTGTGCCATTTTTTGTTGAACCATATGTACAAACCAAGGGTTTCCGCCAAATTCCCTTGTAGACATCATTAATGTTTGGTCAATGTCGCAGGCAACAAGAACCTTCTCCGGATCATATTTTTTTGCTTCTTGTAATAAATCTTCTATAGAATCACTCTCTTGGATGTGTGGAGATGTGCTAGAAAAAAGTAGAAAAATAAAAAGAGCACAAAGATACTTGAATTGCATTTTCATAAAAACCTATTTCCTTGTAATAGTATGAAATTAAAAAATATTAATAAAATTAAAACGGACTTTAAATTGTAGAGCTTTTATCTTAATTTGTCCAAAGCGAAAAGCTTTGTAACAAATCAATGTCCATGGGCCTTTAGTTGTGCAGACTAAGCATACTAAGGTTGTTTTTGGTTGTATGTTTGGTTTTCTTGTGAAATAAGCTTTTCGTAATCTTTGTCTGCAGCATTTTGATCGAAAATTGATTCCCTGTTGTCACAACAAGAATAGCGCAATCCTACAAAGTTTATTCCTTTTTTCTTGGCAATTTCTTCTATCTGCTTTAGGTATTTTTCTCTATCGTCGATAAAGACGATTGTTTTAGGATAGAATTTGTTTGCATCCAAAAGAAGAAATAAAGCTGTCCCCTTGTTGTTTTCATTCACCCCAAATATCCCATTCTTATACATACATGGATATTCAAGATTGTTAAAGTGGCATTGTTGTGGAAATGTTTTGTTGTGGAAGATTATTCCAGAGCTTTCTAGTTGCGTTAGAGTTTTGCTCAAGAATTCTGGGGTGCGGGCTGTTAGGCACATGATTCTATATCCACTATTTTCAAGTTCTTCTATGACTGATTGTGTACATGGTTCTACACATTTCATTTCGATTTCAAATTGTTTATAAATGTTTTCTGAAAAGGTTGTTTTAAAGGCTCCAACATTTTGTGTTCCTTCTGTTTGGTGTTTTTTTAACATGTAATCAAACCATCTGTCGCTACCAATTTCTGTTGTTGATTTTATAAGCGTGTTGTCGACGTCGCAGACAACAAGAGTTGTTTTAGGGTCAAATTTTTGTGATATATCTAAAAGGTTTTTTATTGTATTGCATTCCTGTATGCGTGAAAAAACACTTGTATAAAAAATAAATGGTAAAAAAGCTCAGAGAAATTTGTTTTTTGATTTTACAAACATTTTGGTTCTTTACATATGGTATGATTTTACATACTAGCTCAACTTATAATATATTTTTATGTTAATAGAAGGCTTATATTTTGTCCAACAAAAAAAGGCCTACTAAGTTTTATTTGCGAAAAAGCTGGAAAAAATCCTAGCTTTTGATACAATTAGTATTAGTTGATTAGAGTTTTATTTTGTTAGTTTTTAATAACTTGGAGGTTATTGTGAAAAACTTTTCTATCAAAGCAATTTTTTTATGTTTACTTTTTGCGACCAGGGCTATTTTACCTGCGTCGAACCCTGTTCCACAAACACCTGTTGTTGCACCTGCAGTTACAGTTCCCGCGCCTACAGTTGTTTTTGTTAAAACGGATAGTGGCGACAAAAAAAGTGGTGCTTGGGGTTTTGTAAAGTGTGTAATTTTTAGCAAAGTTGGTTTTATTCTTGGAGTAGGTACTGGTGCCGGAGTTGGGTGTTGGTACTTGTGGAGAAGATTAAGTGCCGCAGAAAGAGAAGCCCGTGGCGCTAGAGTTGCTGCTCAAGGAGCTCGAGCAGAGATTCAAGCTCACAGGGCAGAATTTGGTCTTCACCAAAAAGGTGTTGAAGCTGGATTTCGTTCCGCTCATACTGAACGTGAAGCTTTGGCGTCTGGTATTTCCGCAGTTGAAACAGGATTGAAGGGGGAGCTTGAGGTAACTCACGCTAGTATTGCAAGCGTGGGAGAAACAGCGTTGGCTGCACAAGAGGCTCTTGCTGAGGATATTAGGGCCGCGGAAGCTCGTCTTCGTGTGGCACAAGAAGCACTTGCGACGGTTGCAGGTGAAACTAAAGAGGGTATGCTCAGAGCACAACAAGAAGTAAGAGGGGCAAGGGCAGATTTAAGGGCCCAAGAGGCGCTTCTTAGGGCCTTGCAAACTGGACATGATTCTCATGTTGCTTCTACTATAGAATGTATGTCTGGATTGAGACGTGGACATGGTACGTTGGCAGAAGGTCAAACAGTAATGAGTGGACAACTGGGAGAAGTTTTAGCTCTTCTAAGAGGGATGCCAGAAAGGACCGCAGCGGTAACAGTAGAAAGAGTTGAAGCAACAACAGGCGCAAGGGTTACACAAGGCTTTGGTCTTATGGGGACACTTATGGCAGGAGCGTTTCCAGATTTTATGAGACGTTTTGGCCTAGGACGTCGGGTATCACGTTTTTCTGACACTACGGCAGCTTCTTTAATGGCTGTAGCACCTGTAGGAGTTGTTCAGGTTGCTCGTGCAGATGGGCGAGATGGAGTCCCTAGATTTGTTCTTTATGCTGAAATGTCTGTTCTCCCAGAAGATCTTCAAAGGATGTGGGATGCTGAACATGGCGCAAGAGCGGCTGGTGCACGTCGGGCATTAGAAGATGGCACAGTTGAAGAGAGCAGAGGACCAAAAATAGAAGAAGTTGACGAATAGTTGACATAAATTTATAAAGATTAAAATGGAGGAACCTCGTGTTCCTTCATTTTTTTTTGCCAAATTATTGTTATTAAACAATCTTTTTTTATACACTCTCAAAATATTATTAAATATAATAAAGTTGAGGGTTATAGAATGAGGGTGGGCTTTGTTAAATTAAGTTGTTTTATCATTTCTACGTTTTCCTTTTTTTGTTGTGCGTCTGATGGGTTTAAAGGTGCCGCGCAAGTTGTTGTTAATAGAACTGCAGCTATTGTGATGGTAGGGGTTGGCTTTGTGCCCTCTCGTGTAGCTTGTAGAAGGATTGCTTTGGGTTGTGATGATGGGGATGGTGAAGCCAAAGAAGAGCCAGGAAGTAGAGAGCGAGCTGGATCTATTGATATGGAGCTGGTGGCTAAAGATGTGGGTGAAGAAGAAGCTTCTGGTTTGATGTTGCCAGTAAGGCCAGTCGCTCCAAGAAATACAAGATCTAGGTTGGCCATGTTATTAATGAAGGAGCGTGGTAAGAGTGACGAAGATACCGAGGCTTTTCGTGAAGCAGAAAAAGAGGCAGAAAAAATGATTTTAGGTGGTATGCTTCCGTTTTTAGAGACTACCCCTTAAGGTTGGCAATGCTTCTTGACGGTGCAGGTCGTTGAAAGGTGCTTAAGTTTCCGGGGAAGAAACAAAAAAGAAGACGTTGTATACGGTTTTGACCAATAATTGACATAAATTTATATAATTAAAAACGAAGAAATTTAAAGCTTCTTCGTTTTTTTTTGCCAAATTGTTGTTATTAAACAGGTCTTTTTTATACACTCTTAAAAATTGTTAATCAGAACAAAATTGAGGGGTGATAAAATGAGGGCGAATTTTATTAAATTAAATTGTTTTATTCTTTTCCCGTTTTTTGTTTTTTGTTATTCGTCCGATCCAGATCAAGATATTGTTGATACATTTGCAGAAATAGCTGTAGCCGTTTCTTTAATGGGGGAGCCCGCAGGTTCAGACTTGTTATATAGCGATGATGATGAAGTTGAGGGTGTGGCTAGAGGGCCACAAAGAAGATTTACACGACCATCAGTTTTAGTAATTCCTCCATATAAAGGTGTTTGGGCCTGTCGTCATGATGGTGAGGAACTCGAAGATGAACGTAAAAAATCTTCACCCAGGAGACGAGCCTTATCACTTGATGCGGGGTTAGGGTCTGTAGCTAATGGTACTGATGACGCTGCGGAGCCCTTTGTTTGGCCAGATGGTGAAGGTCTTTGGGATTTTCTGGCCGGAGCCGATGATATAAATTCTGTTGCGGCGTTTTTACCTCCTGATGAGGGTGTTAAAAAAGAAACTTTGCCAGAAAGGTTAAGTTGTACAGGTGGTCGATTGGCTGGGTTGGCGAAGTTCTTGGTAGGAGTTGATGACAAAGAAGAGGGGCCCGTAGTGAGTTTTGCTGCACCTGCTGTTAGTCTTGCTGAAGGAGTTTTCACTGAGCTAGAGCCCTGTGTGCGAGAGCCACAAATATTAAGTTTGGCTATGCGTTTGGTGAGGCGAAGTCGGGGGGCTGTTGGAGTGGCCGAAATGCCGATGCATGAGGCAACAAAAGAGGCGGAGAGAATGATTTTGGCCGACGACGTTCCATCTTTAAGACCTCCTGTTCCGGTTGGTAGTGTTATTGAGCCAGCTCTTTTTAGCGAATGTGTCGATGAACCATTTGAGCCTGATGACAATGGATCGTTTGTTGCCTTGAGGTCTAAGGGTCGTTGGATTTGTGCTCAAGTAAAAAGATTTAAGTCTGAGACAAATGCTTTTGGGCAAAAAGTTGAATCTGTTGTTGTAAGTGCGGTACCAGGAGATGCGGTTTACCGTCCTTTCCAATTTAGTTTTCCTGCCAAGGGGGTTGCAGGTCTTGTTAAAAAAATTCCGCAAGAGTTTTGCTAAGTTTTAAGTCCGACTTCAATTAATTTTTTAAATAATGGGTGTGCATTTTCTGGGTGTGATTTAAATTCTGGATGATATTGTACACCTACAAAAAATGGATGATTTGCCAGCTCAACAACTTCTACCAAATTTGTTTCAGGGTTTACTCCAACAATTTTCATTCCTGCGTTTTCTATTGCGTATTTATATTTGTTGTTAAATTCGTATCGATGTCTATGACGCTCTGAGGCTTCAGGTGAGTTATATGCTTTTTGTGTAATGCTTTCTTGAGCAAATTCAACTTTATAAGACCCAAGTCGCATTGTTCCACCGTATTTGTTGTCTTTTATGTTTTTTGTCTGTGTTGGGTTTACGTGTATAATTTGATCTTTGCTTTTTGGATTGAATTCAGCGCTTGTAGCATTTTTTATTTTAAGTGCATTTTTTGCAAATTCTACGCAAGCAAGTTGCATTCCAAAACAGATGCCAAGAAACGGAATGTTGTTTTCTCTAATGTGTTGTATTGCTCTCATAACTCCGGCGGTTCCTCTTTCCCCAAACCCACCAGGGCAAACTATAGCGCTACACTGGTCTATTTCAGAAAAGTCGTTTTTGTCTTTTTCAAATTTTTCCGCATCTATCCACATAAAGTCTATGTTGGTATTGTTTGCCCAGCCACCATGCTTAATTGCTTCTATTACAGAAATATAAGAATCAATTAGAGTAAAGTCGCCTGTTTTGAAGTATTTTCCAACAATGCCAACTTTTATTATTTTCTTGGTGGATTTTATTTTTTTTACGAGATCTTCGAATGGAGCTTTGTTTTTTTCCCTTGATTCTAGACCCAGAGTTTCTAGAATCTTTTCGTCAAAATTTTGTTTTTTATATAGCTCTGGAATTTCATAAATTGTTTTTACATCTGGTGCTGAAATTACACTTCCAGCTTTTATGTTGCAAGTATGTGCAAGTATTTGTCTTCGTTTATCGTCAAGGCTTTTTGTCCCTCGTGCTACAATAAAGTCTGCCTGAATTCCTGCTGTGTTTAAGCTTCTCATAGCGTATTGTGTTGGTTTTGTTTTCATTTCTCCAAGATATGTTGGAAGTGGCAAGTAGCTTACCATGACAAATGCTATATCTTCTGGGTTCGCAATTTTCATAATTCGTGCAGCTTCAAGAAAAAGAAGAACCTGGTATTCTCCAATTGTTCCTCCAAACTCTATAATTGTTATTTCTGCATTGCTTGTTTTTTGTGCATTTTTAATTCTGCGAATAATTTCATTTGGAACATCAGGAACAACTTCAACGTCTTCCCCTTTATATTCCAAGTTTCTTTCTTTGCGTATGACCTCTTGGTAAACTTGTCCTGTTGTTATGTAGTTTTCGGCAGACATTGTGTTGAGTGTAAAACGTTCATAGTTTCCAAGATCTTGATCTGCTTCAATTCCATCGCTTCCTACAAACACCTCGCCATGTTCAGTTGGCCGAATTGTCCCAGCATCGATGTTAACGTACATGTCGCATTTGATATTTGTGGTTTTGTAGCCATGGGATTTTAATATTGCTGAAATTGAAGAAGAGGTTACTCCCTTACCAACACTGCTCATAACTCCGCCAACAACAAAAATGAATTTTTTAATCATAAAAAACCTCGTATTTTAAACGAAAAACGGTATAATTTTAGGATACTTTTGTTGTGCAAAATTGTAAATTCGTAAATGTATATTAATTGATATTAAAGGTCTAAGGGCTTTATGTGTCTATTTTATTTTGTTCATTTTTACGTTAACGATATTCATTGAGATTTTGAAATAATGGTTAGAGCAACTGTATTAAGGTTTTTTGCCATAACGCTTTTTACTCTTTGTTTTTTTTCAAAGGTTATTACTCATCCATTGACTGGAAAGTTTCTTCGTCGGGCTGCTTTTTTTATGCTTGCATCACAGGGGCGGATTTATGTTGACCCCGTTGTGCCAGAAGATCTAGAGAGACGAGTCGTTGTTGTTTGGGACAGTCCGTCCAAGGGTCTTTGCTATCAATATGGGCAAATTGATAGTGTTGGAATGCACGGGGAGGGAACGTTTGTAGTTTTGTTTGAGCCCGATAGATGGGGTTTTACGATATATAGAAACAGAGACCTTGGAATTAAACTTTGGAAGTTGGCAAAATAAAAATTATTAATCATATTCTTAGGATAAGAATGTTAGTCAAAAACGGTGTGATATTATTTAGCTTCATAGTTTTTTTTCTTATTTTTTCATCAAGTATTTTTACTATGGACGCTCCTGTTAAAATTTGTCCACATACAAGAGTTGTATTTATTGAGGATATTTCACACCCTTTGGTGGGGCGCCTTGTAAGAAAAGCAAAGCTGGCTGCTATGAAAAAGTTGGGGGTCGTGTCTGATCGATTAGTAGGAGAGCGTGATATTGGAAAATTAGTTGTTTTAAGAGACTCTTTAGGTGAACTTTCTTATGGTATTGTTGTTCAAGTTATTGCAGAAGGGCAACATGTTTTTTTTAATGCGAAAAAGGATCCGGATGCATACATGTTGTTCGGGGGGCAAGATCTATTTGAAAAAATGTTGGTTGTTGGACGGTAAGCACGACTTAAATCTTTACAAATAGAAATACTTGGTGTACAATTTAGATATGTTTAACTTTTATTTTTTAGTGGCGGATTTACAAATATGAAGAAATATTTATTAAGTTTACTTTTTGTTTTATCTATCGGTGTCTATAGCTTTGGAGCGTCTGAGCCTAGTATGCGACTTGTCCGCCTTGCGTCATTGAATTGGATGGTTGAGAAGCGTATGGTGACTTTTCGTTCTCCTAGGGATGAAGATTTTGTTGGGGGCGCAAGCTGTCGTGTAATTTGTAAGCATGATAGTGATTTTGCACATGGAAAATTAACTCACTTTAAAGGTTCAGATGGTGAAGATTGTTTTTGGGTGGATTTTGGAACAAAGCTGTTGCCTGAAGCTGATGGAACAATGGATCTTTATAGCTGTGTTAGTTTGTTAGAACATGGCGATGAGGTATACTTTTATAACGTGCTTTTGAAAAAGTAGACAAGCGTAACAAGTGTGATAGCATTTGAATTAGATTTAAGATTTTTGAAATTTTTGGGGGCGTAACGGCTTCGACGTGTTGCCAATAGCAACAAGAGCATGCCGAGCGTTGTTTGTGTGCTCGTTAAACAAGCAATCAAACTATAAATGCAGACGTAAACCGTCTTCCTTTCGGCACAGCAGCCGCTTAACCGAATAGGACTTGTTAGTAGATTTTTCTGTCGGCTCTACTAACTCGTATTAAAATTAGACAGAACAAAGTATGCAAGGTTTTTTGGTTTTTGTAACATGCTTTGTATTACAAAACCGGCGTGTGCATCAATCTGGGTCTCTGAGGAGATGCGTATGTATGTTCAGAGAATAAGCATGTAGCGCTTGCGGTTTGAAGTAGTGCGGACATGGGTTCAACTCCCATCGCCTCCACCAAATTTATAAATAGGTCTAGTTTTTACTGGGCCTATTTTTTGACAACAAAAATTATAGCGTTATCATTTTTCTAACCACACATATATTTTTTACTCTTACAACAGGAGCTTTTATGAAAAAAATCTTATTTTTATCTTTAATGATTTCTTTAGTTTCTTTATCTTCTTACTGTGCTTCAACTCATGGTGAGTTTGTTGTGAGAGAAGGTGACGCAGAAGTTGAGCGGGAACTGAGATCTCCTTTTCCTGGCGAGGAACCAGAAGCTTGGTTTACAACCGTTGTTCAAGCCCAAGTTACAGCTGTCGCTGGGCGTGAGGGTGGCGCAGAACAGGTGCGAAAGCTTCGTCGAGTTGGTGCGAATTATATGAATAGAAGGTTTGTGCGCATTGCTCCTGAAGTTGCGGATGCAGGTGAGGAAGCAGGTTTGTTTTCTTTAGGCACTCTTTGGAGTGCTTTTGATGCAGCTAAGGGCGCCGGCCAATGGCTTGTTGGAAAAGGGGCTGTCGGTAAGAAAAAATAAAAATTAATATTCTATTTTGTGCGGTGACATTTGTCGCCGCCTTTTTTACTGTTTTGGATGAAGTGTTATTCAGTGTTTTCAATAAAAAGTTGTTTAAAATATAGGTTTGGATATAAAAGTTATTAGCAACGGTTTTTCTTTTTTTTATTGGAGACAATATGAGCCTATCTAAAATTATTATTAATAAAGATGTTTTTTTGTCGGAGCTAAATGAATCGGACGAAAAAAATGTCGTTATTTATTTGAATGAAAAAGATATTTATAAAAATACTTTGCGTATTCCATTTCCATATCATCAGGAAGATTTTAAATTTTTTTTTAGTTGGATTTCTAAGGATATAGAAAAAAATTGTGTATGGGCTATTAGAAATCACGATGGCAAATTGATTGGCGTTGTTGGGTTTCATAATATTATTAGAAATCAAAAAGCAGAAATTGGGTATTGGCTGGGAAAGCCTTATTGGGGAAAAGGCATTATGACAGCAGCTGTAAAGGCAGCGAGTGCCTTTGCTTTTGAATCGCTTGGACTTTCTAGAATTTATGCTTGTGTATTTTTAAAAAATATAGCCTCCACAATAGTCTTGGAAAAATGTGGATTTGAGTTGGAGGGTATTCTTAAAAAGAACGTGAAAAAAGATGGAGTATTTTTGGACGAAAAGGTTTATGCGCTTGTTAAATGAGAGGTTTTTTAATGTATCCGACTAAGATTAAAATCAATGAAAGTATTTTTTTGTCGCCATTGGAAATGGAAGACGCTGAACGTATTGTATTTTGTTTGAATGATATACAGGTTTCTCAGTGGATGGCAGAGGTTCCTTATCCATACTTTATTGAGGACGCCAAGGCGTTTATTTTAAGAGGCACCAATCAAGAAAACTCAACAGAGGTCGTTTTCGCTATAAGAAACAACGAAAATGAATTGGTTGGAGTTGTGCGTTTTATAGACATTCTAGAACAAAAAGCAAGAATTAATTATTGGATTGCGAATCCTTACTGGGGAAAAGGAATCATGGCCGAGGTTATAAAAAAAGTTTGTGATTTTGGTATACAAGAATTAATGCTTTCTAGAATTTATGGCCATGTTTTAGTTGAAAATTTGCGGGCGGCACGAGTGCTAGAAAAGTGTGGATTTACATGTGAGGGTATGTTTAAAAAATCGGTTAAAAAAAATGAAAAGTTTTTTGACTGTAAGTTGTATGCACTTGTGGTTGAAAAAATTAATTGAGGCCTAAAGTGCCGGGTTAAATCTGGTTGTTATAGATTGACGCTAAAAACCAAAAAATGTACCCTAAGTCTCTGTGATTAAGATTTTTATTTGTTTAATTTGTGAAGGGAAATTTTGTTATGGAATCACAAAAATTATTTGCAGCATTGTTGAGCGTTTTTCTTGTTGGTGCGTTAAGGGCGGACTCTGATATTAAAGTTGTGAACTACGAAGAAATGCAAGACATGAAAACTTGGGCTCATGATTTGGTGACCTCGTTTGAGAAGAAGAAAGAAGCTGAAATAGGAAAAGTTAACGATGCTCGTAAAAATCGTGATGAGGCTATCAAAGATGCCCAAGCAAAAAGCAGTGTAACAAATGAAAAAGGCAAAGAAGAGGCCAGGCAAAAAATTGTAAAGCTTGAGGCTGACGTTCAAAGTACAGAAAAGGCAGCACAGTATGAGTTGCAGTTGTCAGCACAGAGACTAGAAAACGATATGGACAAGCGTGTTTTAAAGTCTGTTAAGGCGTATGCAGAGAAAAACAACCATTCTTTTGTTTGTGGCGAAATGCCTGGTGGCGCTCTTAGAGTTCTTTATTATGATAAAAAATCATGCGATATTACAAAAGAGATTAATGGCGCTCTTAAAGAAAAATACGGCAAAAAAGAAGACAAAAAAAACAATAAAAATTGATTCTTACGAGAATAATTTTTTTAAAATAGGGTGAAACATGGTCAATGAGTTGTAAAAAGCCGTTGGCCATGTTCCCTTTTAGGTTTAGAGTGATTTGCAAAGATTTTGAAATAGTAACGCTGAATGATTTAACCGGAATAGCGAAAAAAGTTGCCGATTCTTTTGGTAAAAAGCTTGTTGTTTCAGAGGTGCAGAGGTTTTCAGATAGCGAGACGTCTGTTGCAGTATCTGATCCTTTACTGGTAAATGGAAAAAATGTTTTTGTAGTTGAATCTATTTTTATGCCTATTCATGAAAATTTTCTTAATTTTTTGCTGCTTGTTAATAATCTAAAGCGTAATGGGGCAAAAAACATTGTGGCCGTTTTTCCATATTTTGGATATGTAAGGCGAGACAAAGACGGTGGAATGGAGCTTATAGCAAAATTATTGGAGGTAGCCGGGGTTACACGAGTTATAATGTTCGAAGCCCATTCGGAAAAAATAGCCGAGCTTTTCTCTATTGATTACCATAATTTTTCATTGTCGGGCGTGATTGCAGAAAAAATAAAACAGAGTTTTTCCCTTCTTAATCAAATATCAATTGTTGCACCAGACAAAGGGGCAGAAGGGCGGGCATCTGAAGTCGCAAAAATATTGGGCTGCTCTATTGTTCTAGCAAGTAAAAAGCGGACCGAAAATAACGGGGTACACATTGAGTGCATTAGTGGAAGTTGCTCTAAAAAGGCCATGATTGTGGTCGATGATATTGTTGATTCTGGACAGACTGCAATACAGGTTTACAATGCTCTTAAAAAGCGGGGTGCTTGCGATGTGTATGGCTACTTTGGACACTCTGTTTTTTCGGGTGATGGGTTTGATAATATAGAGAGTAGCGATTTTGAAAAGATTTTTGTTTCAAATACAATACCATTAATGAAGAAAAGTAATAAAATAGAGTTGTTTAATGTTTCTGAATTTATTATTAATTCGATAAAGGGGATTGTAGATGGATGAAGAAAAAAATATTAAAGCTATTATTGGCTTAGGAAACCCTGGTGCAAAGTATTATAATACTCGTCACAGTATAGGGTTTTTGGTATTAGATGTTTTTGCCGATAGGTTTGGAGCTCGCTGGGAAACAAAAGACATTATGGAAATTGCAGAGATTCTCTGCAACGGTAAAAAAATTATTCTTATAAAACCACAAACATTTATGAATTCTTCCGGCAAAGTTGTTCCATTTTTACAAAAAAAGGGAATAAAGCCAGAAAATATTATTGTTGTACATGATGAAATAGAAAAAGACTTTGGAAAAGTTACAGAAAGATTAGGTGGAAGCGCACGTGGACACAATGGCCTGAAATCAATCATCACATATGTGGGTAGTGATTTTTGGAGAATTCGCTGTGGTGTTGGGCGCCCTGATGATAGAAATGACGTCAGCAATTACGTTTTAAGGTCATTTTCAGAGTCTGATGAGGCTGTTGAAAAAATGGTATTTGATGCAGTTGCTTTACTTGAGAAAAGTTGTACAAAAGAATAGCGATAATCTGACAATTAGTAATATGCGCGCTAATATAAAAACATGCTTATTATTAATGCTAATTATGACTTATAGTACAATTTGGAGGTAATTTTATTATGAAAAAGATGTTTTTGATTTTAACCCTTTTCCCTTTTTGTTTTGATATTTGTGGTGCAGCAAAAGTTGTTCCGGAAAGGAGTCTAGAAGCGGATGGTATTGAAGCTCCGCCAACTGTACTGCTTGAGGCGGCAATTAAGCGAGCCTCTATGGACGATGACATAAGTCCTCTTTGTGGGGAGCTCGAAGAAGAGCTTAATCGTCTTGATATTCTAATATTGGCTTTTGAGCAAAAAGAGCAGGAGAGGATCGCGGATGAGCTTCGCGAAAGGTGTTGTTTGTTAAGGTGTTGCTGTGTTCCCAAGCCAAGTCCATTAATAGATCGAATGAAAAGAAGATTTGCTGTTTGCCATCACTTGGTAAGAGAAAAAGTACAAGGCTCGTTTCTTGCTAGTTTTTCAGATGAGGCTTCTCAGCTTTTGACTGAAATGAAAGATTTATATGCTGGTTTTAGAAAGGGGTGTCGTTCTGTTGATGCTACTGATCTTAATAGAATAGAGCATGACCTTCTTACGGAGGCCTTTGTAAAAGAGCTTAGGAAAGAAGTTCAATTTATGTCTACAGAACGTGTTAAAAGACTTATTAAGGAGAGTGGTAAATTACAGATACAGCGTTTGGTTGGAAGCCAAATGCTTAGAGGTTCTAGGTATCATGCTAGTGGAAGGCGTGAGACAACATAAATCTTTAAATTGTAAAAACCACTGATTTAAAATTCGGTGGTTTTTTTATTTAACAAATTGTTGGTTATATGAAAAAAAATATTTTGGTTTTCTTTTTTCTTTATGTTGGCAATCCTTTTATTTATGCGGGGGATTCTTTTCTTTTTTATGGTGATGAATTGCACGCTGGTTATGAAGAAGAGCCATATAGCGAGTCAGATTTTTTGTTAGGTCGAGGTAGACATCCAGAGTGGAAGGCTGCGGTTGAGCTTCAAAGGCTTACAAGCCAAGCTAGAAAGTTAACTGTCGGAAAGGCTTTTCAACCACGCCCTGGAGCGGCAGACTGTCCTGAGCTTGCTATGGTGAAATCTGGCGCGAATAGGAGACTAGAGGTTTTGTCTGACCTTTGTGATGTTATAGAAAAAATACCTTCAGCAAAATTTTATTCTGGTTGTTGGCCTATTTTATTTTCGTGTTGCTGTGGGTCTATTAGAAAAAGAAGGTTAATTTCATTGTTAGATTGTAGGTGTGTTGGTTATTCTGGAAAAATAATGCAAGCAGATCAGTTATTTTTTACATCTAGAAAAGGTGATGTTGTTGGCTTTTTGGTGGGAGTTGAAAAAGAGATTGAAGGTGATATTGATTCATTTATAAATTCTTTGCCGGATGATGTAAGAGTTGATGTTGCAACAGAAGTTTATAAAAAGCCTTGATGTATAAAAGGCCTGAATCTAAACTTTCAAATTAATTTTTTATGGGGGCGTTATTATGAAAAAAAATTATCTGTTTTTTATAATTTTTATTTTTCTTGGTTCTACTTTTTTAAGACCAGCGGGGGTTGTTGTTTCTGAAGAAGATGCTTTGGCAAAAGATTTATTAGGCTCTGTTTTTTCATTTTATGATATTTTATATTCTGGCGGAGCCGTGCAGGGATTTTTGTGTAGTCATCACGAAAGGCTTCTTTCATTAAAAGAGTTGTTAGTTGTTCAGGAAGGTTGCTTTTCTTCCGATCAAAATGACTTTTTGGACAATCTTTTGTCAAATGCTTTGGAGGTAACCGTGTTAGCGATTAGAGATGATAATAAGATAAGAGGTATTGACGGTGATTCTGATGTTCATTTGGCAGCCTATAAAAAACGTATGGAGAGTACACAGATGGGTAGGATAATGCAAAGATACACCGCCGCTCTTAGGCAAGGATTATTTTCTTGCCGAGCTAAAGCTGAACAAGTTCCTATTCCTGGGTTTGTTGATTGTTGTGGTATGTGTATGGAAGAAACTGAGCGCACGTTGAGTTTTAAAGAGGTTTTTTCTTTAGCCGATTATCCTTGTTCTAACAGAGAGTTTGCATTTATTACTTGTGGCCTGGATGTTCTCAAACAATATTGTAGTACTTAGAATAAGCTCTTTACGGAAGAACTCTAATTGGTGACCGCTTGCTTAAACAACTGCTATCAAATTGGATTTGTCTCTCTAGGGCTGGTGGTTTAAAAGAATTTTCTGCAGGCGCGTCTATATCTTCACCATGAAGAATTGCTAATATCTGTTCTAATGCAATATCGTCTTGCTCTGTTGGTTCTCCATAACATTCTAATTCTGCATATTCTAACCCTGCAAGATCACTTGGTGTAAGCTTGTTTATTCCTTTTGAGTTTGGCGTTGCCCCATGAGATGTAAGCAAGAATACCATTTCTGTATTCAAGCTTGCTGATGCCAAATGTAGTGGAGTTAATTCAAGTATTCCTATTGCGTTAACATTTGCACCGTGTTCAATAGCTTTTTTTGCACCGTGTAAGCTACCTGTTGCGGCTGAATACAAAAGCCGATAGTCAATAAGTCTCATTTTTCTATTGTGTTCTCCAAGAGCAAAACGTAAAAGTTGTAATCCTAATTTTCCTGTTTCGGCAGAATGTGCTTGCATGAAAAAAATAGATAAAAAAATTAATAAAAGTTTTTTCATGTAATTTCCCCATGGATTTTAAAATTTAAGTTTTATCATGCTATATTCATCGTAGTAAAATCTTCTAATAGTTTATATTGATTAAGTGTTTTTATGAAAAAAAATGTCATATTTTTTCTAATAATGTTTGTTAGTTTTTCCTTGTTAGCAGGTGACACCGTAGACTTTAAAGCTAGACGTTTTCATTCTTGTGGTTTCTGTGGAGCAGACAGCGCTATGCGAACAATCCTTAAGCAGTTTCTTGGGCGTTACTTATTAGAGACTCGCGGAATAGGTTGCCCTAAAGAACAAGAGGCCTCTTTGCTTGGAAGGGTTTTTTGTTGTGGTTGTTGTATAAAATCTGTGTTTAGGAAGTATTGTTTGTTTTGTGTCTGTATGGAGTTTATTGATGACTACAAGAGTTTTAGGGTGAATCGTGCAACAGGGGGAATGTGTCGCAGAGAGTATATTAATTTTTTTCTTTGCAGGGTACAAAAAGAACACCGGGCTTATTTTGATTTTCTTCCGCCTGAGTTGGACGGTCAATACATAGAGGCACAAGATGAGGCGGAAATGCTTTTTCTACAGATGGACGACTGGAAGGATCTATAGGTTTTGGAATTGCAAAATTCTGCTGATTTTTTGCTAGAGTGGTAGCGTAAAGCATGTTGGATGAGCTATCAGAAATTGAAAAAGCGGGTTGTTCTATGTTGGAAGAAGAAAGCTGACTAGCAGCTTCTAATAATTATAGAAATCAGACTTCCAATAAAGACTAATGCCAAAATTCTAATAATTCTATATCGCATTTTTACCTAGCCATTCTATAATAGATTTTTCCAAGTCTTGTGGAATGCTTTTTGTTCCTCCTTGGACAAGGGTGTCAGACCCTCCGCCACGCATTTGGTGCGTGTTTTTTAGCCAGTTGCTAAACTCTTTTAAATCGATTTTATTCTTTAGGGCCTTATCAAGAGTTACAAAAAATGATGCTCCAGAATTGCTTTTGTTGACCAAGAAGTACAGGCCAGGCTTTTTCTGGTTTAGGTTTTTTGCAAGCTCTTTAATTTCGTCTTGTCCTGTGCCATCAAGTTCTAAGTATAAAAATGGAACTTCGTTGACAGACTTGATGCTTTCAAGAAACTGTGGGATTTTATCTGCAAGAAGAGATTTTTTTAATTTTCGTATTTCTAATATCGAATCTTTTAACAGATCTTTTTGCTTTGAGACAGATCCTAGTACTTCTTCAGGTTTTACTTTAAATTCTTGGCATAAAACTTTTACTGCTCCAAAACAGTCTTGGAATAACTCAAGGGCTTTTAAACCTGTGACTGCAAAAATTCTTTTGTGTCCTGCAGAAAGCGCAGAGATCTCTGTAATTTTACATGCGCCAATGTCACCTGTTGCCTCAACATGTGTTCCACCGCAAAGCTCTGCGGATATTCCTGTAACTTCTACAACACGAACTTTTTCTGGATTATATTTTTCACCAAAAAACGCAATAACCCCTTTTTTGGTTGCTTGGTCGTAGGTTGTTTCGTATATATTGGTTTTTACATTTTCCCAAATATTTGCGTTAACGATTGTTTCAATTTCTTTTATTTCTTCTGGAGTTACGTTTTTATGGTAAGTAAAGTCAAATCGCAGATAATCAGAAGAAACAAGAGACCCTGCCTGTTTTACATTTTCGCCCAAAACTTGTCTTAGCGCAGACTGAAGAAGGTGTGTTGCGGTGTGGTTGCGCATTATTGCATTTCTTATGTGTGGGCAAACGTGCATGGTTATTTCTTGATTGACGGTTAAGTTTTTTGGTGTTGTTATTTTTGATGCTACAATTCCATCAATTTTCTTAAGATTTTCAATTTCTATTTTTTTGCCATCAATTTCAAACCATGCAATATCACTTACTTGACCGCCACTTTCCACATAGCAAGGTGATTTTTGTGTAATAACCCAACATGTTTGGCCGGCTTGAATGCTTTTAACAATTTTATTGTCTTGTATCAGTGTGGTAATCTTGGTGCTAGATACATGCTCTTTATAACCGGTAAATTCAAATTCTTCCGCAACTTCTTCTATCAAGTTTATTGTCAGAGCGTCTTGGCTATTTTCTTTCTTTTTAGACTGTTTGCGTTGTTTTTCCATTTCTTTTTCAAATCCAACCATGTCGACATTGTAACCATGTTCCTTGGCAAGCAGAATAATTAGTTCGGTTGGAAATCCATATGTGTCATAAAGCTTAAAGGCTTGAATTCCAGTTATTTTTTTATCTTTCTCGCTTTCTTTCAAATATGTTTTTAGAATTGCTTGTCCGCGTGTTAAGTTTGTTGAGAACTTTTCAACTTCACTATTTAAAACGCTAAGAATTAACGTTTCATTTTTTTTAAGTTCTGGGTAAACAGTGGACATTGAGTTTAT
Organism: bacterium; assembly: GCA_018647505.1. Classification (GTDB taxonomy): domain Bacteria; phylum Babelota; class Babeliae; order Babelales; family JABGSX01; genus JABGSX01. The sequence goes on from JABGSX010000023.1 coordinate 31,219, forward strand.
GAATGTTTTAGCAAGCTCTGGAATTATATTTTTGTCTGTAAGTTTTTGTGCAAACAGAGCTGCGCGCCGAATGATTTTTCTAAGAACATAACCGCGGCCTTCATTTGATGGAGCTCCACCGTCTGATATAATCGATGATGTTGAGCGCGTGTGGTCGGCCAAAACTCTAAATGCGGCTTTTGTTTTTTCATCTTTGTTGTAAGAGATTCCAGTAAGCTCTTCTGTTCGTTTTATGATTGTCATTAACAAGTCTGTTTCATAAACAGAATCAGCGTCTTGCATTACCATAGCAAGTCTTTCAAAGCCCATTCCTGTGTCAACGCCTGTTTTTTTTAGTGGTGAGTCGGTTCCATCTGGTTGGCGGTTAAATTGCATAAAAACTAAATTCCAAACTTCAAATAACCGTTCTCCATTATCAAGATCAAACTCACCGTACTTTGGCCCTCTGTCGTAATGAATTTCAGAGCATGGGCCGCAAGGTCCTGTGTCTCCCATTTGCCAAAAGTTATCCTTGGCTCCTCTGTGGTGAACCTTATCTTTTGGTAGGCCCATATGCTTGTGCCAAAGATCGTATGCTTCGTCATCATCTTGATATACGGTTGCGTGTAGCTTATCTTTTTCTAGCCCCATATCATTTGTAAGAAAGTTCCATGCAAATTCAATAGCTTCTTTTTTAAAATAATCTCCAAATGAGAAGTTTCCCATCATTTCAAAATATGTCAGGTGTCTTGCTGTAAATCCAACGTTGTCTAAGTCATTATGTTTTCCGCCCGCGCGGACACATTTTTGAATAGAGGTTGCTCTTTTGTAGCTACGCTTTTCTTTGCCCAAAAAAACGTCTTTGAATTGATTCATTCCAGCGTTTGTAAACAACAAGGTTGGATCTTCTGCTGGAATTAATGATGAGCTTTCAACTTTTGTATGGTTATTTTTTATAAAGAAGTCAAAAAATTTTTTACGTATATCTAAAGATTTCATGGTGAACCTATCAAAAAAATAAAAATCAAAATATGACATTGTTAATCATACTGGATTTTTGTCTTTTTTGTAGGCGCAAAAAAGCACGCCAGCTTAGACGTGCTTTTTTCGGTTTTAGTATTTTGTTTTTTACTACTTTTTAACTAACGCTTTTGGCCCTTGTATCAATATACATACTGTGCTTGCCAATAACAAGGCTGTAAACAATAAGCGTATCAAGCCGAATAGTTTGTATTTGTAAAGCTCTACTATAGAGAGAACAAGGCCTAATCCCATAAGAGTTGTCATAGTTATTGTTGTTACCAACGAAATTTTTTTGTATATTGCGAATAAAATTCCAAAGCATATACTTACGCCAAATAACATTATTGTGCCGTTTGGTATTTTTCCTATGGATTTAGCGGCTTGGTATAATCCTTGAGAAAACATTGAAATTCCGACCATCAATTGAATCCAATAGGAATCTTTTCTAAATTCTTTTAATAAACTCATAATTTTTCCTTTTTTATCATCCAAAAACTCCGTGCCACAATATGCTTGGCCAATGTTTTTCAACTTGATTGCCGGCTTTTTTTAGTCCTTTTTTTATCTTTTCCCACTTTTTTTCTAACCTATTTTTAAATTTTTTGGCCAGTGCTGCAAGGTCATATCTTTTAGCCTTTTTGTACATTTTAACCATTTTGTTGGCCTTTGTTTTTAAAAGCTCAATTGTTTTTTGGCTAGCGGTGGCTACTTTTAGCTCGTATTTGTACATATCGCCAGAAAGCTTGTATGCGTTTTTAGATAGGTTGTATAATTTCCCATCATGATAACTGTCTCCGGCCCACTCGTATCTGAATGCCGCATTTGCAGGTTGGTTTTTATGTTTAAACTCATCGCCAGATTTTTTAAACGCATCACCAGATTTTTTATACTTATGTGCTTTTTTATATTCTGGGCCAGCGCTTTCGTAGTTTTTATAACTACTATAGGCGTCGCCAGCTTTTTCATGTTTTCCTGTTTTTTTGTATTCATATGCTGCATTTGCTGGCTGATTGTTTGCCCTGTAGACGTCTCCAGCCTGTTCATGTTTTCTTTGTTGGGCAAGCCTTGATGCGTTTTTTAAACGGTCTTTTCTAGATGTTGGGTGTATTAATTGTGAAAAAAATATGAAAAATAAAATTAAAAATTTAGCTGATATTAGTTTTTTCATAATATTTTTTTTCTTCTTGAAACCCAATAACCAAAAATTGTTGAAATTATTAGAATTAAAAGTAACGATGAAAGTCTTAATAAAGCCCCAAGTCTGTCCCAATAATTTATGTATCCCATAGAAAGGCATGATATTCCGCCAACCAAAAATCCTGTTCCAACCATGGTAACGGTTGTTACTATTCCCGCTATAATGCTTATGGTTGCAATAACAGAATAAACAGCAAAATAAACAAGGTCGTATGTTTTTTCTATTTTTTCTAATTTTTGTTTGTAATCATTGTAGGCCTCTTCTCGTTTATTATATAAGTTTCGCAACCCAGAAGAAAAATCTTTTAAGTATGGAGATTCTTGTGGCGGAATATGAAATTCTTTTTGTTCTTTTGTATACCTTGGTCCTATTTTTGTATTGGTTGCATGTTCTTTTCTGTGTGCAAGAACAGCGTGAGAACTGGGAATATATTTTCCTTTTTTTCGATTTTCTTGTTTTTCGGATTCGTATTTTTTAACAAGCTCATCATTTAGTCTTGTGTATTCTTTGTAAGGCGTTTTGAGTTCCTCGTAGTATGGGGAATTAATTCTTGGGTCTGGCATCCATGTTTGAATTCCCCAATAGGTTACAGCTGGAATTAGTATCATAATTGCGAAGGTTAAAGACGAGGCCTTTAAGAATTTTATAAAACCTTTCAAGTTTATAAACCCTCCAAGAAGTAATACTATAGCTAAAACACATAGAACAACGATAACCGGAATTATAATGTCAAAATACATAATGGTTTTCCTTTTTTAGAACAGATCTTCTTTTTTTGAAAATTTATATCCTAGGCCAATAACCAATATCAAGAGAATTAAGAATGAAAAGAATCGAGCCCCTGCCGCAATTCTGTCCCAATATTTGTAATATCCCATAGAAAGACAAACAATTCCGCCAACAACATATGCAGGAGTAAGCACGATTGTTTGTAAGGCCACACCAATTAAAATAGCTGATGTTCCAATGATTGATGAAATGGTAAAGAATGCTTTGTCGTGGTTTTGTTCATGCTTTTTGAGCTCATCTTCATATTTTTGTCTGGTGTCAGACTCTCTTTGTGAAACATTCTTATAGTTTCCAGTATTAAGCCATCCATCTATTTGTTTGCTCTCGTTTTTCCATTCATCGTATAGCTTGTTTAATTCTGGATAATTTGTCAGATTTGAAAAGCGCTGTGGTTTTGTTTGCCAAGATTGTACCGCCCAGTAGTTTATCATGGGGATAAGAGCTGCAATGAAAGTAGAAACCAAAATGATTCGTAGAATGTTGAAAAAGCCTTGTTCTTTGAAAAACTTTAGACCGATAAAAATTACAGAAATTGAAATGAGACCAAAAGCCGTTGCAAAACCAATCATGAGTAGCTCCTTTTTAGATGGTTTTTAGATATGAATACTAATATTAATCTATATCTGGAAGAGGCAGAAGTGTCAATTGTTTAGCAATAAAAAACCCTGGATTAACCCAGGGTTTTTTATTATCCGAATGTTTTTCTCCAGTATACAGAGATTCTTGTTTTAATCCCTGGTCTGCGTCGCCATAAAAACTTTGCTGTATGCCAACAACCAATACATGCAAGTGGGAACATAACAGGATTCTCTTTAATTTTTTCCCATGAAGCATTCAAGGTGTATCCACATCCATCTAAAGTTCCACCGAGCATAGAACTTCCCGCGCGCATGCACAGAGTTCCTAAAATTTGCCCAGTAGACAAGCTTTCAGGATTTGCCTTTGGCTGTACGGTTGTATAAGCCGACAAAAGCGAAAACATAAGTAACAGTGCTTTTATTTTATTTTTCATTGTTGCCCCCATATTGTTAAAAATAAGCTATTATTTTCCAAGGCTTTTCCACCAATCGTAAACATAATATACAGTGCATAAAAGAGCGCCTGTGTATAAAACAACTCCCGTACCTGCTACCCACAAAATAGGGTGTTCTTTTACAGATTCTAAAAACCCCGTTGGTTTTGCCTCTCCATTTATTCTTTGTATGTTTGTGTGGTATTTTCTTTTTTGGTCAGAACTCTCTTGGTTTTGTATTCGCTGTGTTTCTTGTTTTGGCTGAGAGTTGAAAAAAAAGAACAAAACTATTGCTGCTACAAAAATTTTAAATTTCATTTTACCTACTATCTCGATTTTTTTAGTTAAACTTTAATAGAGCACAAGCTATATATAAATTATATTATTAACAAGAAGCTGGAAAATGAATTCCAACTTCTTATTAACTAAGTTGTGTTATTAACTTGGTTGGACTACAACTGTTCCGGTATTGGTGTTGAGTCTACATTTTCTGTGCTGGCCTTGTGTTGTGCTGATGTAAATAACAGAGTCAACCCAACCATCGCTGCTTTCTGATAAACCTTGAAAAGCTTCGTTCAAACTAACATCATCTGATGTTTGAATTACGATTTCGCCTGTTGAAGTATTGTATTTGCATTGTTTTTTTGTGCCTTGATTGTGACTCAAGTAGATGTCAGAATCAACCCAGTTGTCGTTATTGGTTGCGGCTGAATATAGTTTTTTTGCAATTAATGCTGCTGTCAATACTGCTGCTATAGAAGCAGCGGTAACAACTGTTCCTGGATGACTTTGTACCCAGTCACACGCTGGTTGTGCAAAAACTTTAGCTGAAGATGCTAGCTCGCCGGCCTTTTTGTATGCTGATTGTTCTACAACCCAGTTGCATGCAGATGTTCTTGCTGACAAAGCTTTTGCGGTTGCATCAGCTAGTTTTGCTCCGCACCAGTTTTTTGCTCTTGATCCGGCAGCGAATGCTCCCGTAAGAGCGCTTTGTAGAAGTGTTGATGCACCGTCGTTTTCTACGATCGGGGTGACAACACCTTCAACGGTGTCTGCCTGTACAGCTTCTGTGTCTGCTTGTACAGCTTCTGGAGCTGTTGTAGCAACACTTTCACCTTCAGCGGCCTGATCGGCTTCTGGAGCTACGCTTTCAGCTATAATACAAGTTCCTTGCACCAACGAAACACCTAGCATAAGAGCTAAGATAATATTTCTGTGGTTCATAGTAAATCCTCCACTATTTAGGAATAAGAAATAATATTAATAAAACACGACTTAATAGATATTATTTTCGCTCAAATAGCGCAATGCGTCAATTTGTTGTTTTTTTTTGGCAAAAGAAATACAAAGAGGAAAAATTGTGGGCTCTGGTACCACTCTTTTATGCCGACTAAAAGAATAAAGGTGCTTGAATATTGCTGTGTTTAATATGTTTTTATTTTTTTTAAATAATTTCAAAAAGAATTTGAGTTTTGTATGTTTATTTGCAAAACTCTTTTCTGAGCTCTTTGTATATTCGGTTCATGTCGCATGAAATTTGCTTTGTATTACTTAATGTTGGCATAAAGTTTGTATCACCATTCCACCGTGGCAGAATATGTATATGTACGTGCCCTGGAATTCCAGCACCGGCAACCTCTCCTAGGTTTATACCAATATTAATACCATCACATTTGAGTGTTTTTTCCAAAACCGTAGTCGCTTTGCTTGTTAGTTCCATTATTTCACTTCTGGTGTTTTTTGAAATAGAGGCTAAATCTTTTTTGTGTTTATTTGGCATTATAAGAAGATGACCAGCGTTGTATGGAAAAAGGTTTAGTATAACAACAGAGTGTTTTGCTCGAAATATAATATAGTTTTTTTCGTCTTTGTTTTCTTTTATTTTTTCACAAAATATACAGTCATTTTTTATATTTTTGTTTTGAGTGCGTTTTATGTATTTTTCTCGCCATGGACAGTGCAGAGATTTCATTCTTCCCCTTTGTTTAGATTTTTTTTATTTTGAATACATTATATCAGTTTAAAAAAAACTAACTTATTAATATTAGTTTTGTGAAAAAACCTTTATTTTTGAATGTTTTTTGGTTAATATTGAAAAATATCGAATCGATTTATTAATATTAATTTTTATCAATTAGGGAACTATGAAAAAACTTCTGTTTTTTTCTTTATTTTTGTTTTTAACCGTGAATATTTTTCCATTGAATTTCGGTGACAGCATAAGGTCGCTTTTGGCAAATAGTCCTTCAAAAAATTATCATGAGCTAGATAGCCCTATTTGTCTGGACGATTTTTTTCCTATAAACACTCCGGATGAATTATTTGCTGGTGAGCGGTATGAGCAAAAATATAGCCTTGACCAATGGCATAATATTGTTTTGGATCTTTCAGCAGAAGATCAACAGCTTGTTTTAGAATTTATCTGTGCAGCAAGAGAATACTGCCTTATTCAAAAAGAAATGATATCTGTTGATATTTACGAGCGACGGACCACTGTTGTTTGGGATATAGGTCCCAGGAAGCAAGCGAGGCGAAAAGAGCTTAAAGCTAGATTGGCAGATACAGTTAAGGTTATTTGCTCAAGGTATGTTTCTTTTGTGGAAAAAAACATTGATCTTTCATCTGTTTTATTAGATGTATTTAAATTTTACGTACATCACAGAGCTCACCCGTTTGCTAGAATAAAAAGTTATTATCACAAAGCACTTTATTTTTTTAAACACGATGAAGAAGAACTCCCTATTTTTGATGATGAAGGTAAAAGTGTGGGTTATGTTTATGATGAAGATAAAAGGGTAGCTTATAAGGCTGGTTTTTATCTTACACCTCCTGACACTCTTAACGATTCGATCCCCTCCAAAAGAATAATTCCTGTTTTTGTTTCAACTGCAGAAATTTTAAATGCTATGGACTTTCGTTTAAATAGATTGTATGGTTACGAGCGATTGTTAGCATAGTTTTAAAACTTTTTAGAAAAAAAAGAAGGAAATGAGTAAAACCGTAATTTTAACAGTGGGAACACGTCCTGAGGGAATCAAAATGATTCCCGTTTATTATGCTTTTAAGAATGCTGGATTCAATCCAGTAATTTGTTCAACTGCTCAACACAGATCTATTCTGGACGAAGTTTTTGATGTTTTTGATGTTGCTCCTGACGTAGACTTGGACATTATGAAGGCTGGTCAGGATCTTTTTCATATCAATAGTCTAGTTCTTCTCAAAATGCGTGATATTTTTAAACAATATAAACCATCGTTAGTTCTTGTTCAGGGAGACACAACAACGGTTATGGCGTCAGCATCGGCTGCGTTTTACATGGACATACCAATTGGACATGTTGAGGCGGGATTAAGAACAAATGATATTAGGGCACCATTTCCAGAAGAGTTTAATAGAAGAGTTGCGGCATTAGTTGCAAAATACAATTTTGCGCCAACAAAAATATCAGCTGAAAACCTTCTTAAAGAAAATATTGATCCGAATACAATTTTTTGCACAGGAAACACTGTAGTTGATGCGTTGAGAATAATTAAAGACCGCATTGAAACAAAAAAAATTATTATTGATAAAGTTGTTGAGGACGTCGTTGAAAGTGTTAAAAAAAATGGAAAACAGCTAATTGTTCTAACTGCTCACAGAAGAGAGTCTTTTGGCGGGGGAATAGAAAGAATCTTGAAGGCTGTCAAAAATTTTGCGGAGAGTCATCCAAATGTCTTTTTTTTCTATCCTTATCATCCAAATCCAAATGTTTTAAAGGCTATCGAGTCGGTTGATTTAAAGTCTACTAAAAATATTTTTATGACTAAGCCAATAGCTTATAAGGAAATGGTTTATCTTTTGCTGAATGCTTCTTGGGTTGCCACTGATTCTGGTGGGATACAAGAAGAAGCTGTTAGTTTAAATAAACATGTTCTTGTATTGCGAGAAAAAACGGAGCGTCCTGAAGGAATTTTAACTGGATTAGCTCATCTTGTTGGTACTGATTCTGTCAAAATAAAAAAAATGATGGAAAAACTAACAAGCAATAGCTATAATGCTTCAAACAATTTTACAAATGTTTACGGAGATGGATACGCTGCTGAAAAAATTGTTAGCATTTGTGAAAAAAAATGGTAAACCAAAAAGGATGTAAAAAATTTTTTTTAATTTTGATTTTGCTGTTTAGCTGTAAAGGAGTCGCCGTGAAGAAGATATGTGTAATGGGCCTTGGTTATATAGGTCTGCCAACCTCGATTGTTGCTGCAGAAAGTGGTCATGATGTTATAGGTTTTGATATTAACGAGCAGCGAGTAGCGCGGATTAATAACGCTGATCCTGTAATAAAAGAACCAGATATTGCCCCCAAATTAAAAGCTGTGTTAAAGACAAAAAGATTTGTTGCAAAAACAACATTAGAACCGGCTGATTATTTCATTATAGCAGTGCCGACTCCATTTAAGGATGGAAAAAAAGCTGATCTTTCGTATGTTTATCATGCTGCACGTTTAATTTCTCCGTTCCTTGAAAAAGGAAACACTGTTATCTTGGAATCTACAAGTCCAGTTGGTACAACCGATGATGTTGCCGCTGTTCTTCAGGCGGAAACCGGTCTTAAAAAAGGTGAAGAGTTTTTTGTCGCACATTGCCCTGAGCGTGTGTTACCAGGTAAGATTTTCTACGAAATTACTCACAACTCTCGTATTATCGGTGGAATAAATAAGGCCTCGTTAAATGCGGCTAGGGATTTTTACAAGACCTTTGTTAAAGGAGAGATGTTCCTTACAAATGCAACAACAGCTGAAATGGTAAAGCTTGTTGAAAATAGTTCCCGAGATGTTCAAATTGCGTTTGCTAATCAGGTAGCATCAATGGCTTATTCGATTGGTCTCAATCCGTATGAGGTTATAGAGCTTGCAAATAAGCATCCTAGAGTAAATGTTCTTAATCCATCATGTGGAGTTGGAGGGCATTGTATTGCTGTTGACCCATGGTTTTTGATTGAATCATTTCCGGAGCACACCAATTTATTAAAGACGGCTCGCTGGGTTAATGACATAAAGCCTCAAGAGGTTATAAGAAAAATCAACAAAGAAGTTGGTATGTGGCGAGTAAAAAACATGGACAAGCAGTGTAAGGTCTTGTTGCTCGGAGCAACTTACAAGGCCAACGTGGATGATTTAAGAGAGTCTCCGGCTTTACATATTGCTCGCTTGCTGAGTGGAATGAAAAACATGGATATCTTGGTTTGTGAGCCCCATGTAAACAACTCTGATTTAGAACGTGCTGCGGAGGTGACAGCAATAGATCTTGAAGAAGGTTTGGCAATGTCTGATGTTGTTGTGTGCTTAGTTGCTCACAATCAGTTTAAATATTTGCCAACTATAGACTTTAAGAATCAGAAGGTTATGGATTTTTGTGGGTTGTTTCATCAAGACAGAATAGCTACAGGGCAGGAGCAACTTTTCTGGCCTGCAAGTACACCAGACGATATTGAAGAGCAAGATA